>JAZNPV010000099.1:0-22749 GCA_045589835.1 Faecousia sp. | reverse complement strand
ATGGCTTTGTTTGAAGGTTACGAAAGAAAAATCGACAAGATCAATGGCGTTCTGGCTCAGTACGGTCTGAATTCCGTTGAAGAGTGCCGCGAGCTGTGCAAGGCTGCCGGCTTCGATCCCTACGAGATCGTAAAGGGCATTCAGCCCATCGCTTTCGAGGATGCCGCTTGGGCATACTGCGTTGGCGCTGCTATTGCCATGAAGAAGGGCGTTAAGAACGCCGCCGAGGCTGCTGAGGCTATCGGCATCGGCCTGCAGGCTTTCTGCATCCCCGGCTCCGTCGCTGAGGACCGCAAGGTCGGTATCGGCCACGGCAATCTGGGCGCTATGCTGCTGCGTGACGAGACCAAGTGCTTCGCATTCCTGGCAGGTCACGAGTCCTTCGCCGCTGCCGAAGGCGCTATCGGCATTGCCCGCTCCGCCAATAAGGCCCGTAAGGAGCCCCTGCGCGTGATCCTGAACGGTCTGGGCAAGGACGCTGCACAGATCATCTCCCGTATCAACGGCTTCACCTATGTGAAGACCCAGTTCGACTACTACACCGGCGAGCTGAAGATCGTTGAGCGCATTCCCTACTCCAAGGGCGAGCGCGCTGCCGTTAACTGCTACGGCTGTGACGATGTCCGCGAAGGTGTTGCTGTTATGCGTTACGAGGGCGTTGACGTTTCCATCACCGGTAACTCCACCAACCCCACCCGCTTCCAGCATCCCGTTGCCGGCACCTACAAGAAGGAATGCATGGAGACCGGCCGCAAGTACTTCTCCGTCGCTTCTGGCGGCGGCACCGGCCGTACTCTGCACCCCGATAACATGGCTGCAGGTCCCGCTTCTTACGGCATGACCGACACCATGGGCCGTATGCACGGCGACGCACAGTTCGCAGGTTCTTCCTCCGTCCCTGCCCACGTTGAGATGATGGGCTTCCTGGGCGCTGGTAACAACCCCATGGTCGGTATGACCGTTAGCGTTGCTGTTGCTGTTGAGGAAAGCCTTAAGAAGTAATTCCTCTTCCAAGACATTTATATCCCGGCTCAAAGGCGGGGCTTTATAAGACAGTATCCGCTTCAAAAGCTATCTTTTTATCCAATACTGCAAAAAATCGCTATGGTAGGCGTCAGCCTTACCATAGCGATTTTTCTTGTCTTGGCGTAAAAATCTTTCCTTTTGAAGTGCTTCGCAGTTTTGCTCCTTGGATTTTTTCCTTTAACAAAGAATATCCACGCAGAAATACTTTGTGTATTTTAAGGGGGTATTCTGAAGTTATAGGGAAAAAGGCTGGGGCAAAACCGGATAATTTTTTATGAAACCCCGCCTAAATAAGCCGGGATATTTTTTACCGTTTTCCATATGCCAAGGATTTCTGCAAATACTGTTCCCAGGGGTAGGTGTCCACGCTTTTCTCCAAGCCGTAGGCCTCCCGGATACCCTCGCACAAAAGCCGCAGCTTTGCCTGCATTGTCTCATGCTTGAATACATCCGAATAATCCTCCAGCATAGCTGCCGCAAAGATCCGGCTTCGATCCTCGTGGGCATAGCTCATGGACAGCTTATCGATAAACGCCATGCCTTCCCCTTCCAGATACTGCAGATCTGTCCGCAGCTCGTTGAGAACATAATCGTTATCGTAGGAGAACTTCTTGGGATTCAGATTGTTCCAGTCGTCATAATCACGGCTGTTACCCAGCACATGGGTGTCGATACCGCAGGCAATCCCCTGCAACAGAGCAAATTTCACATCCGCAGCGGATGTAATGGCCACATAGCAATCGCCATCATGCCAATACTGAACAGAGGGCACATCTGTTCCCACACTGCGCACCAGCTGCACACGGATCCAGCCCGCCTCCACGGTCTTGCGCAGGAAATCCTTGGGAAACAGCTTCAGCACCGCTTCCATTTCGTCCAGCATGTCAGCAATGGCCTCCGCCTGATGCTCTTCGGTCATGGCATAATCGCCGGTCTGCCCGCCTTCCTCCCAAAGCTCGATGCGCACGTCATATAATTCGTTCATATTCTCGATCCGGCTTTTGCACTGGGCAATGCCCTCCGCATCCTGCTTCAGCTCCCCTGTGTAAACGGTATTATCCACCACAGGGCTCTTTGCCACATCCCAGCGGTACAGCACCGTTCTTCCCGTCCGGTATTCCGATGCCAGAATCCACATATACCGGGAGTCCGCAAACAGCGCAATGGGGCTCTGAACCTCCCGCAGCGTTACCATAGACGTTCTTTTGCCGCTTTCAACATTGTAGAAAGCAAGCTGCTGTCCCACCTCGTCCTCCTGACAGCTTACCACACCGCCCAGAGGCAGCGCACCTTTCAGGTGCAGGCCGACGCCTTCCACATTCAGGCTCTTGGGCTCACCCTCCAGCTTTCCAATGATCTGCTGCAGGATCACACCGTCCAGACGCTGGGCGAAATAGGTTTCTCCGCTGGTTTCCAGCCAGAACAGGCCCTTGTCTGCGCTTAAGGTCTGCCCGGTCTGGGTGGATATGTAAATAACATTGCTATTGCCATCCTCATCCGTTACCCGGCAGGCCAGCACCGTATCATCGAAATGAAGCCCGGTGAGCTGCTGCTCTGCGCACACCTGACTTTTGATCATCCGGGCAATCTGGGTCTTCATATTCAGCTCCCAGATCTCCTGTCCCATGCAGTAGTAGACCACATTATTATCCAGACTGACCGCAGGCTTGCTCTGTACGCCTTCAGGAAGGGTATACCGCGCGGTTTCCTGCAGCTGCGGATTCAGAACCACCAGCTGCCGTGTGTCTTCCAGATAAAAGGACACACCCATTTCCGTGGCGCACAGATCCGGATCCGAAGCAGAAAGATTTCTTCCTGCATTCACCGTTGCCACCGGCTCACACAGATCGCCGCTGAGAACCGTCAATTCACCCTCATAGCCGATCAGAAGGAGCTTGTTTCCCATGGATGCCAGCCCCACATAATCATCGCTCTCCAACGGATACGCACGGACCGCACCGCCGCTCTGCTGCTCCACTGTGCTGTCCGGCTCATACATGCCGGTAGGGGGCGGCAGTGTAGGCTCGGTTACTGACGGTTCCGTGGGCTTGTGGATGCCGCAGCCCGTCAACAACAGCAGCGCCAAGCCAATGATAAGCAGTTTTTTCATATTACTGCCTCCTTGCCAAGTAGTATTCATCCCCCTGCCGGTAATAGGGGCAGCGGCTGTTTTTGGATGTCAGGATCCGGTATACCTCATCCTCATCCAGATCCATGATGCAGTAGTACTCGTCGTACTGCTCATCATAGTCGTAATTCCAGCAGGTCTCACATTCATTGCTAACCATATAAAGTCTCCAAATAGGCGTTTACATCAAAGGGCTTGATTTTCTCATCCTTGCGCAGGTACAGCGGATGGTGGGGATGTCCCTTTTTGCTGACCGCTCCCGCACAGTACCAGCTGGCACCATACGCGTTTCCCACTTCCAGCATATCCCGCACACAGTCACGCAAATAATCCCTTTTTTCGATGATGGTGCCCCATGCGGCCCATACCGCAGGTTTTTTCGAAATAGACAGTACGTACCGGAACGCCTCCAGATTCTCCCGGTGCAGAGCCATATTGCAGGTCCTTTCCATGGCATCCGGATCCGTTGCCCGCTGGGCGTATACATTAAACATAATAAAGCTGTCAAAGCCGTTGCCCGAAGCAATCCGCTCCACAGATTTAAGGGTGTTGTCCAGTTCACCCGGCTGGGCTGTGGAAGGATTGATACCTATGCAGATCAGCGGATTTTTTCCTCTGGTACCCAGTATGTAACGGTACTCCGAATAGAAATTGGGTGCGTAGAGCCACTTTTCAATGTCGTAATCCGGACTGGGAGTGTTGGCAGCCTGCAGTGCCTGCTCAAATGTCACCAGCTCCAGCTGGGCTGTGCTTCCCTTGGGAATATGCATAGGCTATCCCTCCACCGGCGGGAACCAGCAGCTGTTCTGAGGATCGTAGAAGGGACAGTCCTCCTGCCTGCGTCCGGTCTGCCGCAGCCACGCGGAAAAGGCATGATCCAAAAAATCATAAACACCGGTCATACCGGATTGCAGCTGCACTGTCCGTCCGTCCTTCATGTACAGTTCAATGACCACACTTCCGTAGCTGTTGTAAAGCTGCTGGTTGGTAATATCCCGATAGTAGTATGTGGTGCTGCGTTTTCCGAAGGTAGTCAGAATAAAACTGTCCTGATCGTAAAAGACCCCAAAGGTCATATAGTACACCACCAGACCAGCCCCCACCAGAATGATAAAACATCCGCCAGCCATCAGCAGCCAGCTTTCGGGCAGGCCGGCAAACACCGCGCCAATGCCCAGCACCGCCAGGATCAGTCCGATAGAGCCGTATTTTTTGCTGAGCCGAACTGCCTTGCCGCTTTTATGCTGGGCCTGAGAACGGAACAGTCTGGTAAACCCCTTATCGATCAGATAGCAGGCACCAAACACCAGCGCCGCCACAAGGATCACTGCTAAGTACTCCATAAATCTCTCCTGTCATGCCCACAGGACCAAATCCACAGGGATATCGTACTGCTCGGTGGGCAGCGTTTCCACGATCTGAAAATCATAGCAAAGTGCTACCGTAGGATGGGACTGCTCCGCGGCCAGAAATTTGTCGTAAAAACCGCCGCCATAGCCCATCCGGTCTCCATTTTTTGTAAAGGCCAGACCGGGCATCAGCACCAGCGCTTCGGGATCATCCGCCACCGGCCCGTCCCCAATGGGTTCCGGGATTCCCGCATAGCCCTTCTCCACCTGACTGAGATCTGTCAAATAAATAAACTTCATCTCATCGCCGTAGACCTTGGGAACTGCCACCTGCTTGCCGTCCTTTAATGCCCGCTCCAGTATGGGAACCGTGCGGACTTCCTGATTATAGGGCAGATATCCATAAATGGTTCTGGCGTTCCGGTACTGCTCCGTAGCCGCAAACAGATCTCCCAGGCGGGCGCTTGCCAATTCGATCTGCGCCTGCGTCATGGCCCGCTTTTGTTCCCGGATCTGCCGGCGCAAAGCTGCTTTATCCATCGTCTTCCTCCTTAACCGGATTACGGAACATCCGGAACCACAGCAGGATGGCTGCCTGTCCGGGCACTCCCAGCAGAAACAGCTTCCACATATCCCACTGCGCAAATACCAGCAGGGTAATGTACACACTTAATATGCCGCCCCACATAATCGCTGAGACCAGAAACTGATTCCAGCGAAAATCATGCCACGCCGAGCGCAGGCTCAGCAGCACAACCGCGTTGACCGGCACTGCGTAAATAAAGGCCACCCAGCTTTTGGGCACATCCAGCGAAGAAATGACCACAAACAGCAGCAGCGCCACAAACCACACAAGCAGCGATGACAGACTCAGAATAATCCGCTTGTCAGCCTTGCGCTTCAAGGTCTTCTGCACCACTTTTTCCATGGCCTTTTCCATGGCTCCGGTAGTTTCCGGCAATTCATTGGGATCTACCAGCAGCTCATTCACCGTAACCCCAAACAGCTCCGCAAGCTGCACCAGCGTCACCACATCGGGCATGGATTCTCCCCGTTCCCACTTGGAGACTGCCTTGTCCGTATAATTCAGCTTTTCCGCCAACTCCGCTTGGGTCATATGGTACCGCTTGCGGTATGACACAATATTCGCGCCGAGTTGGAACTTCAGCTTCTCGTCGTTCATATTTTCCTCCAGAACATAGTTTTGTTCATTTTAGCAGATTTCAGCGACATTTTCAACAGAAAAAACGAAGCAGATACCGCATAATTGCGGTACCTGCTTCGTTTTAAGAGAGGTAATGAATGAAGAAAATACATGTGTAAGGTGCAGGTATTATCCCTTTACCGCACCGGCAGTAATGCCGTTCACGATCTGCTTCTTAAAGATCATGTAAACCACCAGTGTGGGCACGATGGCAATCAGCATACCGGCCATCATATGGACCGGAGATCCCTCATATGTACTAACCAAGTCGGCAATGGCCGGCATGATCATCTTCACGCTTTCCTTGCGCAGCATGATCTGGGGCATGAACAGAGCGTTCCACATACCGTTGACGCCGATGATGGTCTGAATGGCGATAATTGGCTTGGCCATGGGCAGGATCATGAACCAGAGGGTCTTGAAATAACCGCATCCGTCCATTCTGGCCGATTCCAGTACCTCTGTAGGTACGGACCGAAAAAAGGAGGTCATCATGACCGTGGCACCGAAGGTCATGCCCAAAAAGCACAGCATCATGCCGAAATAAGTATCCACCAGTTGGACTTTGGCAAGACCTACATAAATAGGGATTGCCGTAACCTGACCGGGCATGGTCATACCGGCGATCATCAGAAAGTATATCAGATTGCTGCCCCGGAACTTGTACTTGGCAAAGGTGAAGGAGGTACACACCGCCAGAGGCATATACATGATAAGAGACCCCAATACAATGATCAGAGTGTTCTTCACATAGTTCATGATCTTGAAGTTTTTAAACATGACCATGAAGTTATTCCACTGGAGGGGGAAGTCCGGTAAGCCGGCCGGATCCTTATAGAAGCTGTTGTTGGTCTTCAGAGAGTTGACCAGCAGGTAGTAAATGGGGTACAGGAAGGTAAGACCAATGAACAGCATAATCAGGAACTGCACCACGGTGCTGAATTTAAGTTTCTTGATCTCATCCAGTCTTTTTCCCATTTTATTCAGTCTCATTCCCAATCACCTGCCTTATCTGTAGCCTTACGCTGAATGATAACAAGGATCAAAACGATCACCAGCAGCACAACGGCCACGGCACAGGCCATACCCATCATGCCGTTATTCTTAAAGGCTTTCAGGTACACCATGTAGTCCAAAGTGGTTGTGGAGTAGCCCGGTCCGCCGTTGGTAATGGAGAAAATGAAGTTGTACAGACCGGTGAACACGAAGATAATGGAAACGATAATGGAATACTCAATGGTACGGCTCATCATGGGAATGATCACATGGATCAGCTTCTGCCAGTAACCGGCGCCGTCAATGGTGGCAGCTTCCAGAATATTCTTATCCATGGAGGACAGGCCGCCGCTGAGTATCAGCATCTGCCAGCCCAAGCCGTGCCAGACCATGGCGAACAGAATAACCCAGATAGCATTCTGGCCGTCGCCCAGGAAATCCACAGTCTCCAGACCCACTGCCTGTAGCAGCATGTTGACAATGCCTCTGTTTCGGAATACATATTTGATAACGCTGCCCAAAACCACTATAGAGATCATTTGGGGCAGGTAATACAGGATACTGAAGGTCTTGGCACCTGGCAGCTTTTCATAAATGTACAGTGCGAAAATAAAGGCTATAAAAAGGCGAATAGGCAAATACAGCAAAAGCAACAGGGAGTTCTTCAGCATTGTCCAAAGTTCGCCGTTTTTTGCTAAAGTTATGTAGTTATTCAGGCCCACAAAGTTAGCCTTGATACCGCCGTCCCAGTTGGTAAAGCTCATCACAAAGTCGATTACAATAGGGATAAAGCGGAAAACCAATAGGATCGTACACAGAGGGATCAGGGTGAGCCACGCAGTTCGTTCTTCCCTCTGCTGCAATGACAGTCGTTTATTTTTCATATCTCTTCTCACTTTGCCTTCCTATGACTTGCACCTGCGGGTCTTGCATACCGCCCTAACCTGGTCTACCCCTTGCCATCGGTGCAAAAAACAGCATACAAGGAAAGACCCGTTTTACCGGCGATTATTGATTGACAAGCAATGGGGGCAGAGGCAGAAGCCTCCGCCCCCCCGGTCTATTTATTTATCTGCAAATGCAACCTAAAATCAGTTGCCGGCAGCCAGCGCGGCAACATCGTCCATAGCCTTGGCTACTTCCATAGGCGTCATTTTGCCCACCAGCATATCGTCGATATAGCGGCTGGCAGCCTCAGAAACATCGGGTGTCTCATAGTTGCAGTAGCCGATGGCATCGTCGGTCATACCTGCCATCATGGTCATGACTGGGATCTTATCGGTCAGCTTGGAGGTATCAACACCCTTCACATTGGGAACGGAGTTGGTCTTCATGTTGTAGTAGATCTCCCACTCTTCGGGAGTGCAGAGGAAGTCCAGGAACAAGGCAACCTCTTCGGGATGCTTGGTATCCTTGGAAACAATCAGGCCCTGACCTGCGCCGCCCAGCATCTTGTCATAGTTGTTGCACTCAGCCTCAGGCAGCAGGTTGGGAACCTTCATGAAGCCAACATTGTCATTGCCCAGACCGTCGGAGAAAGCAGACGCCTTGTGGGATGCGGAGGGAGTCATGGCAGCCTCGGTGCCGGACAGCCAGCGGGCTTCCCAGTCGGAGGCAGACATGGTGTCCTGATTCACATAGCCCTTGGCGTACAACTGCTGATAGGTCTCCAGAGCTTTCAGGAAGCCTTCATTCTCAGCGAATTTAGCCTCGCCTGCGTACATTGCACGAACCTCATCTGCGGTACAAGCCTGATTGACCCAGAACTTGCCCAGATAGGACCACAGGTAGCCAACGCTTGCTTCGTCAGCAATGATTGGGGTATAGCCTGCTGCCTTGATCTTATCGCAAGCTGCAAAGAACTCTTCGATGGTTCTGGGAGGATTGTTTTCGAAGTCCAGACCGGCCTTCTTCACGATTTCCTTGTTGTAGTAAATGCCGGACAGGGTACCGAAAGGAGTGGGAACTGCCATAGGAGTCTCTTCACCGGGAACGGTAACGGTATCCCATGCGCCGATGTTCTGTTTGGTCTCTTCGGACAGCAGATCATAGATGGGGTAAGCGTACTCAGCCAGATCGGTCATGGTGTCGCCGGACCAGAACTCTGCGATGTCGGGAGCAGCCTTTGCCAGAGCGCTGGCCTTCCACATTGCAGCAGATTCGCCGCCGCCGTTGGTTTTCACAATCTCAAACTCAATCCAGGGGTACTTTTCCTGGAAACGCTCTACAGCGGTGTTAATGTAGCGCTCGTTCTCTTCCAGCAGCATTTCGGCAGAGCCCAGCATGGACTGCAACCAGATGGTCAGCTTGACCGGCTCGTGACCCTGCAGGGGATCCTCAGTCTCTTTGGTGGGATCCTTTGTTTCGCTGCTGGGATTCTTCACGGGATCGGTAGGTGTGTTGCTGACACATCCGACCATGCCGAACAGCATAACCAGTGCCAGACATGCGATCAGAATACGGGACAGAACGTTCTTTTTCATAATTGCACTTCCTTTCTTTTCTCCTCAAATCTTATTGACTTGAGTACCTCAATTATACCAGTATCCCCATATGCGTTCCACAAAAAAAATATGGTAATATTTCAGTATTTAACACTCTTTTAATAACTTTAATTCAAAATATTATTTTTCTGCGAAAAAGTATCATTTTTCCCGCATCGTCGTGCTAATTTTCTAATAGGCCATTCACTTTTTTGCACGTCTCCAAACGCGAAATTGTAAATTTCAGTTTATCGCTCTGTTTACAAATGCAGCAATAAACCGTAGGGGCCGACACCCTCGGCGGCCCGGCAGCAACAAGTTCCGTATTTTCGATGGTCTTCGGCGAATCCGTAGGTGCGTATCAGCGGGCCGCCGAGGGCGTCGGCCCCTACATTATGATTTGAACCTAAACGATAAATACAAATTCACTACTCCCAATATGCAAGCAGGGCGTGCCGCATTTTTGCGGCACGCCCTTATGGTCATTTCCTGTATTTTTTCTGGAACTGCTTGGGTGTCATATTCACGGCAGCCTTAAACTTCTGGACAAAATAGCTGTCTGTGGAGAAACCAGTCAGCAGTGCGGTTTCCCGCAGGCTTTCCCCCCGCAGAAGATAATCCTTGGCCCGGGTAATCCGCTCCGCAGCTATGTAATCCCGCAGCGTCACGCCGGTTTCACTTTTGAACAGATGACTCAAATAATTGGGAGAAACATGGATATATTCCGCAATGTCCTCCACCCGAAGCTCCTCAGAAATATGATCGTGTATATACTGCTTGATCTGTTTCACGTTCTGACTGCCAATATTCACCTCAGCATATGCATGCAGCGCCAGCTCCACAATGCTTAAGCTGCCTCTGTGCAGATCCTCCAGTTTTTCCGCCGCAGCCAGTGCAGCAATTGCCTCTCCCAGATCATCAAACGCGCTCAAGCGCATTTCACGAACAAAGTTCGCCACGTAGCAAACCAGATCCAGATACAGCCCCACCACCGTTTCCCGGGGTATATTCCGAGACTCAGATACGGACTGGCGGATCTGCTCCAGCAGCTCCGGTGTTTTCAGAAAGCGCTCCACCGTCCAGTCCTGCAATGCTGTTTTAACCAGGCGTTTCATCTGTTCTGCCGGCTTGACACCATCCTCATTGGGCAATGTATAGCGGAAGATCATGTTTCCAGTGCTGTTGTCGTAGAATGACTGGGCACTGGCGCTTCTTGCCTGCAAATATGCCTTTTGCAGTGCCCCGCTGCCCGATACCGGCTGGCTGATGCCGGCAACAAGCTGAACACCCAAAATATTTATACTTGTCATCATACACCGGTAGGCAAGATCCCACGCAGCCTTTTCCCCAGCACTTTCCAAAGGCGGCAGGAAGAAGCAAATGATCTCCCGCCCGGAAAGCTTAATGGCAACGCCCTCACCGCAGTCGTGCAGGATACCCCGGATCAGCGTTAACACCCCATCGATACCGCTGCGCACATCTCCGCCCGGTGTACTGAAATATACACAGTAATAGGGATCGCCGCACAGCTCCATTCCATGGACCCGAAATACCTGCACCAGCTCACTGTCCCCACGGTTTTTACCCCGGATCACACTGTCCACTACCTGGATCAGTGCCGTATCGGAATGGGTCCGGGGTTGTACATCCGGCATTGTCTGCTGGCTTTGCCGCTCCTGAAGGATCCGCATAGACATCTCCGATAAAGTGGAAAGAAGCAGTTCTTCTGTCAGTGTACCCTTAATCAGATAATCAAACACCTTCATTTTGATGGCCTTTTTCAGGTAATCCACCTGCTCCACGTTGCTGATGATCACATACTTGGTCATCGGCAGCCGATGTGCCACCTGACTGATAAAGCTCAGTCCATCAAGTCCCGGCATAATCACATCCACCAGAATGATATCCGGCATGGTCTTGACTGCCAGTTCAATTGCCTCTTCTCCGTCGGCAGCTTCCGCCACCACGTTATAATACTTATTCACCATGCTCCTCAGCGCGATCCGGGACAGCATCTCATCATCCACGATCATGATCTTCAGCATGCTCATATCCTCCCTTCGGAATTCTCACCTCTACGACAGTACCGCATGTTTCTCCCCGGCTGATGGTCAAACCGTATTCCTGCCCATACAGCAGCTTGATCCGGTTGTGAATATTGCTCAAGCCGTGGAGGGTCTGATCTTTTCGCTCCAATACATCTGTATTTTCAATACCAATTCCGTCATCGGACACGGTAAAGACCATGATCCCCGCTTCCTCCCAGCCGGCCAGCCTGATCTCACCGGAACCTTTCCGCCCCCAAAAGCCGTGCGTAATGCAGTTCTCCACAATAGGCTGAAAGATCAACGCCGGCATTTTTTCTTCTAAAAAGCTCTGATCCACATCTATGCTGAAATAAAATTTATGCTGGTAACGCAAATTCTGTAGGTTTACATAATCTGTGCAGCAATTCAGCTCTGCCCCTACTGTACTTTCCAGATTCCCGTGAAAAATATAGTCGATCAGCTTTGTGAAGGAACGGATCGCCTCCGCCAGAACCGGCGCGTTGGACATCTCCGCCATGGCACGCATAGAATTGAGGGTGTTGCGGATAAAATGGGGATTGATCTGGGCGCTTAGGGTCTGAATCTCCAGCCTTCGCAGCATATCCTCCCGCTGCTTCAGCTCTTCAATTCCCCTTTTGATACGGTTCACCATGGTCTTAAGGCCGTTTCCCAGTTCCTGTACCTCATTCTGACCCACCACCTGGATGGCAACATTAAAATTATCGGTTCCTATCTTATTGACCTTGCCGCCGTAGTACACCACAGGCCGCAGGATCGCCCGGTTAATATAAGTAATAATCAGAAGAATCGCTAGAATGATCGCGCCCCCGATCACATAGGCAAGTACCTGTACATGACGCAGCTCCTGCATCAGTTCATCCACAGGGGTCAGCACAGAAAGAACCCACGTCTCGTCAAAATCCAGAACGTTGATTTCTTCCGTCATCAGAACAAATTTTTCTCCGTTTAACTCCACATATAGGCCGCCGGTTTCGTATTGTGCTTCATTCAGCAGTCCCTCTTTCTGCCAGTCCTTTTGAATATAATCCGCGATCAGCTCGCCGTTTTCCTGGAACAGCAGTGCATTGGAATGCTCTGTAACCCTTCCGTTCTCCAGCAGGGAGTTCAGATAGATCAGATCCACGCAAAAAATTATGATACCGATCGTCTCCCGGTTCTCTACAACATTTCGCACCGCATACAGCTGCTGACCGTTTTTACTGGACATCAGATTATCCCCAATACCAATCCACTTAACCTCACCGGAACTGTTCATCATCCGGTTGTAGTATTCTTCTTCCATTATGGCTATACTGGCCCGCTGCAGCCTGTTGTCATCATGAGAATACCCCACCGTTGTAAGCAGTGTTCCGTCCTTTGTCAGCAGCATACAGCTAAAGGGCCAGACGACCCTTTCATAAACATTGGTTCTGGATATCTGGAGTAAAAGTTCATTAACCGCCTTTTCTTTTTGGCTTGCAGTATCATAGTTTCTTTGTGTCAGATTCACAACCGCAGATGAGGATGCCAGCTGCTTCAGTGTGGACAGGTAGTTATAGGTCTGCATATTCAGGTTCAGCGCCAGATTCTTCACCGCGTTTTCGGAAATGGGAATCACCTGATTTTCCACCACACGACGGAAAAATACACCGGTCAGTACACTGAGGGTAGTAATCAAAATCATGCCCAATGCCAAAATCATAGCAATTACCTTGACCTGTATGGATAGCTTTTTCACCTGCGCTTCTCCCCTCGCAATAAATTTTCGGTACCCGCAACAATCCAAAATACCACCGTTTTCCGAAAAATTCGACCTGTAATTTAAACGTATTTATCATTATAGCACAGAAAACCAAAAATGCGTATGGAAAATTTTTCCATCCCCCCATTCCATTTTTGCCAAAATTTCTGCAGCAGTTTTGTCTGTTTTATATAAAGCAGGCGGTCTGCAGAGCAGACCGCCTGACATTATTCCTTATAGGCATCAAACATGGCCGTATCGGAGCCTTTCCCAATCTGCTGACCTTCCATGCATTGGGCAAACTGGGCACCGGACATGCTTTCATTTTCCAGCAGGAAATCCACAATCTGCCACAGCCTCTGCTCGTCAGCCTTCAAGATCTGCGTACAATGGTCATAGGCCTTATCGATCAGGATCTTCACTTCATCATCGATAGTACCTGCCACCTTCTCGGAATAGCTCTTGGTACTCTGGTAATCTCTGCCGATAAACAGCTCATCACCGCCGGTGTAGGAAATAGTTCCCAGCTTTTCGCACATGCCGTAGCGGGCCACCATATCCCGGGCCAGCTTGGAGGCACGGTCAATATCGTTGGACGCGCCTACAGAAATATCGCCCACAAACAAAGCCTCCGCCACACGGCCGCCCAGCAGGCTCACGATCTCCTCGTACATCTGGTTCCGGGTCAGGTTGGACGAATCATCTCTGGGAATATACCAGGTCGCGCCAAGCGCACGGCCACGGGGCACAATGGTGATCTGCCTTACCTCCGCCTGGGTAGGCAGCCGGTACATGGCAATGGCGTGGCCCGCTTCGTGAATAGCCGTTTCCTTCAGATCCTTCCGGGTCAAAAGCTGGCTGCGCTTTTCCGGGCCTGCCATAATCTTCATCATGGCCTCATTCAGGTCCTGCATGTTCAGCACGGGCCGGTTTTCCCGGGCAGCCATAATGGCCGCTTCGTTCAGAAGGTTACTCAGATCCGCACCGGTAAAACCGGCGGTAGACCGGGCGATCACCTTCAGGTCCACGGAATCATCCAGCTTCTTGCCCTTGGCGTGAACCTTCAGAATATCCTCCCGTCCCTTCACATCGGGTCTTCCAATATAGACCTGCCTATCAAACCGGCCGGGACGCAGCAGTGCCGGATCCAGAATATCCGCCCGGTTGGTTGCCGCCAGCACGATCACACCTTCCGTGTGGTCAAAGCCGTCCATCTCCACCAGAAGCTGATTCAGAGTCTGCTCTCTTTCATCGTGACCGCCGCCCAGACCGGAGCCCCGCTTGCGGCCCACCGCATCGATCTCATCAATAAAAATGATGGACGGTGCAATCTTCTTTGCCTGCGCAAACAGATCCCGGACACGGCTTGCGCCCACGCCCACATACATTTCCACAAAATCAGAGCCGGAAATGGACAAAAACTGCACATCCGCCTCTCCTGCCACAGCCCGGGCAAGCAGGGTCTTGCCGGTACCGGGAGGGCCGGACAGCAAAATGCCGTGGGGGATTTTTGCACCAATGGCCTTAAATTTCTGGGGATCCTTCAGGAAATCCACCACTTCCTGCAGTTCTGTCTTTTCCTCATCCAGACCTGCCACATCCGCAAATGTGACCTTTTTACCGGAAGGAAGGCCATACTGGGTTCTTGCCTTACCGAATTGGGCAGCAGGATTATTGTTGCTGTTTGCCCGTCCCACCAGAATGATCCAGATTACCAGAACAGCCAGACCTGCCAGTGCAATGGGAATAATAAAATCATAGGGAGAAAGCTTATCCTCGGGAACAAAATGATAGTTTACCAGAATACCGGCTTCGGACTGGGCCTGCAGCGTATCCCACATTTCCTGGCGAAAGCTTTCCGGGTCTGCAAGGTTTGCCAGCAGCGTAGTCTTTCCGTTATAGGGCGCACGCAAATTCAGCTGGATCAGATCATCCTCTACCACAAAGCTTTCGACCTGCTCCTGCTTAAACAGCGCGATCACCTGAGAGTAAGGCAGATTATCCGTGCGATTGCCAAACAGGTTCAGGATCAGCGTAAACACACTGATCAGAACAACTACATAAAGAATCAGGGTTAACAGTTTACTTTTCTTCAAAATGGGTTCTCCTTAACCTGCGGTCTATCTTGTCCGCAGAAATTCTTTTCTTATTTCAGACTTGATATGCTTCCGGCTTCAAAACGCCCACGTAAGGCAGATTCCGGTAATGCTCATTAAAGTCCAGACCGTAGCCCACCACAAATTCATTGGGGATCACAAAGCCTGTATAGTCCGGCTGCAGGGTAACGGCAGGATTCCGGCGCTCCGGCTTATCCAGCAGGGTGCAGATCTTCAAAGAGGCAGGCTCTTTTGCCAGCAGATGCTTATAGGTAAAATCCAGAGAATTGCCGGTGTCAAAAATATCCTCCAGAATCACCACATGGCGTCCCTTCAGATCCGCAGAAACATCCCGTTTCACACTCATTGCACCGGAGTTGGTGCCGCTTCCATAGGAGGAGATCCACATGAAGTCGATCTGGCAGGGAATATCGATCTTGCGGATCATATCCGCAAAAAACACCACTACGCCCTTCAGTACACCTACAAAAACCGGATCCTTGCCGGCATATTCCCGGCTTAGTTGAGCCGCCAGTTCCTTTACCCTGGCTTGAATCTGCTCCTCGCTTAAAAGCACCTCTTTGATATCCTTTTCCATGATGATCCTCCCTTTTATATTTCTTGGGAAATGTATTCAAAACAAATTTCTACGCCGGACCCCGTCCGGGGAATTCTGTCCAGATTGGGGCCGAAACCGCAAACGCCCAGAACACCGGCTTCATCGGCAGCCACAGGAATCTCCATACGCCGGGGTGCCGGGATCTTCCGGTCAATAAACAGTTTTTTCAGTTGTTTGCTGCCGCCGTGAAGCCGCATTTCATCGCCGGCCTGCCGGGGTCTTATCACAATATTCCCTTTTGGCACTACCGCAAAGCATCGCTCCTGATTGGGGTTACCTTGCGCCGGTATACAGCGCACACGCAGATGCAGTTCCGGAATCAGCACTTCGCCGGGACATTTCAGTACCACCGGTTCCCATGAACGTGTATCGGTATTTGCTTCCAGCCTGTCATAATTCCGGCTGACAGTAACGCCGCCGGGGAAACAGGCTTTTGCAGAAGGCTTACAGGAGAACACAAGGTTTTCTGCCAATGCAATATGTTCCCGCTCCGGTTCTTTCACACCGCTTTTCTGCAAAAACGCTGCCAAGGCTCTGCTTCGTCTTGCCGGATCCATTGTTTTCAGCTGTGCAACGGAATCCACCGCGCACTGTGAAAGGGCCGCTTCATCCTCCCGCAGCACCAGTGCCATGGCAGACAGATTTTCTGCAAGGCACGGATTTTCCTGTTCCAGAAGGGGTATCACATGATGCCGCAGCCGGTTTCGCAGAAACAGGTCCGTATCGTTAGAGCTGTCCTGCACGAAGCGTACATGGTATTCCTCCAAAATTGCCAGCACATCCTGCCGGGTCACACCCAGCATAGGGCGAATCAGTTTGCCGCAGATTGGCGCGATGCCGCCCAAGCCTTTCAGTCCGGTGCCCCGCACCATGTGCATCAGCACCGTTTCTGCGTTGTCATTTGCCGTGTGGGCGGTGGCAATCTTACCGGGCAGGGTGTTCAAAAAGGCATATCTGGCATCCCTTGCCGCTGCCTCCAGCCCCTTCTTCCCTGCTGTCACCTGACCTTTTGTGCAAAACAGAGGGATCTCGTACCGGTGGCAAAATTCACGGACAAATTCTTCATCCCTGTCCGACTCCTGCTGCCGCAGGCCGTGATTGAAATGGGCAGCGGACACTTTGATCTGCAGCTTTTCTTTCAGCAGGTACATAGCCCACAGCAATGCCATGGAATCCGCGCCGCCGGATACGGCACAAATGATACAATCTCCGGGCTGCACCAGATCGTACCGGCGGATAAACGCCTGAAGCTTATTCAGCATGCTTCCACTCCCGGTCTGCAAAGGTCTGGTACTGTGGGATCCATTGCAGCTTTACCGTACCCACCTCGCCGTGACGGTTCTTGGATACGATGCACTCCGCAACGCCCTTATCTTCCGTATTCTCATTATAGTATTCATCCCGGTACAGGAACAGCACTTCGTCCGCGTCCTGCTCGATAGCACCGGATTCACGCAAGTCGGACAGCATGGGCCGCTTGTCCGTACGGCTTTCCGGTCCACGGGACAACTGGCTCAAACAAACCACCGGAACATTCAGCTCCTTGGCCATAATTTTCAAGGAACGGGAAATATCGCTGACGATATTCACACGGCTGTCGCCGCCCTTGCCGTAGCCGGAACCGTTCATCAGCTGCAGGTAGTCGATGACCACCATGCCCAGATTCTCTACCCGGCGGCATTTGGCATTCATCTCCGCCACCGTAATGGAGGGATTGTCGTCGATCCGGATATCGGTCTGGCTCAAGGATGCGGATGCCATGCACAGCTTACTCCACTCCTCTTCCGTCAGCTTGCCGGTAGCCATCTTCTGGCCGTCCACAAAGCTCTCAATGGCTAACAGACGCATGGCAAGCTGCTCCCGGGACATTTCCAGATTAAAGATTGCCACGGTTTTGTTGTACTTTTTCGCCACATTCAAAGCCAGATTCAGCGCGAATGCGGATTTACCCATAGCCGGTCTGGCTGCCACAAGCAGAAGATCCGACTTGTTTAATCCGTTGATCTTCTTATCCAGATCCCGCATGCCGGTGGAAAGACCGGGAATTGCGGAATCGGACTGGCTCAGCTCTGTCAGGTGGTCGAACACCTTATGGAGCGTCACACCGATATGCTCCAGAGAGTCACCCCGCTCGCCCTTACGCAGAGCATAGATCTTCTTCTCTGCGTTTTCAAGGATTTCCGCAGGCGTACCCACCTGTTCGTAGACCATTTGGGAAATATCGGCAGAGGCATCTGCCAGTCCCCGCAGCATGGCTTTTTCCCGCACGATATTGGCATACCGTACCGCATTGGCCGCCGTGGGCGTGATCTCCATTAACTGCAAGATATAGTCCCGGGAATTGTCGTGATATACGCCCAGTTCCCGCATTTTATCCAGCACCGTCACCGGGTCTATTGTCTGGGAGAAATTGAACATGGTATAGATAGTTTCGTAGATCTCCCGGTTCTGCTGCAGGTAAAAATCCTCCGGCCGCAGAACGCCGATCACATCGGTAAGACACCGGCTGTCGATCAGGATGGATCCCAGCACCGCTTGCTCCGCCTCCAGAGACTGGGGCTGCTGGCGTGCGCTCAGTTCTTCATCCATGCTGTTTCTCCTTTCTTTATCTTTGATTTTGGGTTCAGATCTCTTCGATCTTCACAGTCAGCGGAGCAACGATCTCATAGCCCAGCTTGCACTGAACCGTGTAGGTACCCACGCTCTTAATGGGATCAGAAATGACAATCTTGCGCTTGTCCAGCGTAATACCGGACTTTGCCTTCAGGGCATCGGCAATCTCCTGATTGGTCACAGAGCCGAACAGCCGGCCTGCGCCGCCGCCCTTGGCGGTGACCACAAGGGTCATCTCCCGCAGCTTCTTGGAAATTTCCACTGCCTCAGCCCGCTCTCTTGCTGCCTTTTCCGCAGCAGCCTTGTCGTTCATGCGCATGGTATTCACCGCATCGGCAGTGGCCTCCACGGCCAGTTTCCGGGGCAGCATATAGTTTCTGGCATAGCCGTCAGAAACCTCAATCATCTGGCCCTTCTTGCCCTTACCTTTTACATCCTGCATTAAAATAACTTTCATAATAAACCTCCTTAAGCTATAGAGCTGTCGGTGTTCGACTCCCCTCAGCTTATTCTTCATAGAACCGGTCGATGGATGCGACCAGCATATCCAGTACTTCCTTCACCGAGCTGCCCCGGATCTGGGCACCTGCGGTAGCCGTGTTGCCGCCGCCGCCCAAAGGCTCCAGAATTACCTGCACATTGGCGCTGCCGATGGAGCGGGCGGATACGATGACCTGCTCACCGTCGGGATACAGCACAAAAGATGCGGTAATGCCGGAAATGTTCAGCAGTTCGTCGGCAGCCTGAGCTGCCAGCGTCCGGGATGTACCGGAATTCAGCGCGGCAATGGCCAGCTCCTGCCGGTAAAGCCGTGCGGATTTAATGATCTGATACTTTGCCATGGTATCCTGAAAGTCATTCTGCAGCAGCTTCTTGACTTCCACCGTATCCGCGCCCAGCTGCCGCAGATAGGCAGCCGCCTCAAAGGTACGCTCACCGGTACGGACATTAAAGCTCTTGGTATCCAGAAACATGCCTGCCATCAGCGACTTTGCTTCAATAGGCAGCACATCCTTCTTTTCCACCGCGTACTGCAGCAGCTCTGTCACCAGCTCCGCCGCCGAGGACGCATAGGGCTCGTGCAGATTCACAACCACGGGCTTGATATAATCTGCTGCCCGACGGTGATGATCCACTACACAAACTCTGGGCACCGCCTCCAGAAGATGCCGGTACTCCACCTGGTCCGGGCGGTTGGTATCCACCACCACCAATGTACTGCGGTTATCGCAAAGCACCAATGCCTCCTGACCGGAGATAAAGGTATCCTTATATTCCGGTACCTGCCGGATCTCTTCAATCAGCTTTTCCGCCACATTATTGTGCAGATCCAGCACAATGTAGGCTTTTTTCTCCTTCTTGCGGCAGAGGCAGCAAATACCCATGGCCGCGCCCACCGCATCCAGATCCGCGTTTTTATGGCCCATGATAAAGACCTGACTGCTTCCTCCGATCAGCTCCATCAGAGAGTTGGCCGTCACGCGGGAACGGACTTTGCTGCGATGATCTGCTTCCTTGGTGCGCCCGCCGTAGAAATTAAAGTTCAGCCGGTCCTTGATAACCGCCTGGTCACCGCCCCGGCTCAGTGCCATTTCAATGGACAGGGCTGCAAACTCATAGCCTTCCTCAAATGTCTCTCCATCCACACCCAAGCCGAAGGAAATGGAAGCTGCCAGCCCGGAGGGATTTGTAATTTCGTGAATATTCTCCAGAATGGTAAACTTATCATCGATCGCCTGCTTCAGATCCCGCTTTTCGAAAACAAATAAAAAGCGGTTTCTCTCCAGCCGGCGCAGCAGTCCGTGATAGCCTTCCGTCCATTTGGTGATTTCTTCGTTGATGCGGGCATTCAGCGCGGAGATGGCACCTTCCGTCAGATTCTTGGTCAGTTCCTCGTAATTATCTACCAGAATGATGGATACCACAGGCCGGGAACGGATATACTCATCCCGAACCTGATACAGTTCTGTCAGATCCGTGAAGTACAGCACCCCCAGTTGGGTAGTATACAGGTCATCAGTCTCCACCACCGTACCGTACACCCGGTAACGGCGATCCTGCAGCGTCACATCGTAGGGATATTCGGTCTTACCGGAAAGCAGCCATTCGGTGGTAAAGCCCGGCAGAATATCCTCCACCCGGCGTTCCGTCACTATATCCTGAAAACCGGTCAAAGTGATAAACGCATCATTCACATAAACAATCCCGTCATCTCCCAGTCTGGTAACCACCATGGGAAACGGAGATTTGGCATCCGCGCCGGTCTGGGTATTGGCCAGCCGGGTGTCCACAAATTTCTGGATCTCCTTACGGCGCTGGTTCTTCAGTATCAGATACACCGCAAACAGCGCTGCCGTAACAGCCAATTCCGCCAGCGCCAGCAAATACTGCTGCATCAGCCCGGCGGCCACAGCAAACGCCAGCATAAAGGCATAATAAATGCCCATTGACGGTCTCAAAAGTCTGCCTAGCCGTTTATTCATGGATACCGCCTCCTTACAAATGGGTATACTACCCATAATATCCTATTATTCCTGACATTATAGCAAATCTGAAAGAAAGGTGCAACAACTTTTCTCAGTTTTCCTGAAAAATCACCGGGCTGTCAGGGATTTTTACGGTTCGGGAAGAAAATTTTGTGTACAACCGCGCATTTTTGTGTTATACTATATTGTACAGGACTCAGGCAGGCAGACTTGAGCATTGGGCAGACGGCAGCGGCTGGCTGTGTGCCTTTTTGAAACCTTACATTCCTGCGGGCGTTTTTGTTTCTCATTGGGCGGTTCAGGGCTGCAATGAAAACAAACGGCTGCTCGCTTTGTTATGGTCTTTTACGGCCAATTTTGAAAGGAGTAATACTATTTGGCAGAAAAACTAAAAATCATTCCCTTAGGCGGTCTGGATGAGATCGGTAAAAACATTACCGTACTGGAATACGGCAAAGACATGATTGCGGTAGATTGCGGTGTCGGTTTCCCGGACGAGGACATGTACGGTGTTGACCTTGTGATTCCGGACTTTACCTATCTGGTGCAAAACGCAAAAAAGCTGCGGGGTATGTTCATTACCCACGGCCACGAGGACCACATCGGCTCCATTCCCTACTGTATGCAGCAGGTCACCTGCCCCATTCACGGCACCGCCATGACCTGCGGTCTTATCAGGCTGAAGCTGGGAGAACACCGGATTGCCGACAAGGTCAAGCTGATTACCCATAAGCCCGGTGATGTGGTGAAGGCCGGCTGCTTTACCGTGGAATTTATCCATGTGAACCACTCCATTGCCGACGCAGTGGCCTTTGCCATCCACACACCGGTTGGCACTGTTGTGATGACCGGTGACTTTAAGATCGATCCCACTGCCAAGGATGGCATGACCGATCTGGCCCGGCTGGGCGAGCTGGGCAATCAGGGTGTGCTGGCGCTGCTGTGTGACTCCACCAATGTGGAGCGTCAGGGCTATACCCCCAGTGAAAATGTAGTGGCCGAAGGACTGGACAGGCAGTTCAAGCACTGCGACCAGCGGATCATCGTCACCACCTTTGCCTCCAATATGCACCGGATTCAGGCGGATCTGGCCACAGCCCACCGCTATGGCAGAAAAGTGGCCGTCACCGGCCGGAGCATGGGAAATATGCTGAAGGTGGCGCAGGAGCTTGGCTATATCAAGGTTCCCGCCGGTATGATCGTTGACTTAAACGCCATCAAGACTCTTCCGAAAAACAAGATTGTAATTGTGTCCACCGGTTCTCAGGGAGAAAACATGTCTGCCCTGTACCGCATGGCCTTCTCCACCCACAAGCAGATTGATATCGTGGCCGGCGACCGGATCATCATTTCCGCCTCCGCCATTCCCGGCAACGAAAAGGCCGTTTCCAAGATTATCAACGAACTGTACCGCAAGGGTGCGGAAGTGGTATACGAAAAGAGTGAAGGTCTGCACGTTTCCGGCCACGCCTGTCAGGAAGAGCTGAAGATCATCCACGCCCTGTGCAAGCCCAAATTTTTCATCCCCGTCCACGGCGAGCAGCGCCACCTGCAGCTGCACGGAAAATTGGCCACCCAAATGGGCCTGAATCCCAAAAATGTGCGCATTGCTGAGCTGGGCGGCGTTATTGAATTCACCGGCAAAACCTGCAAGCTGAAT
This sequence comes from Faecousia sp., assembly GCA_045589835.1. Classification (GTDB taxonomy): domain Bacteria; phylum Bacillota; class Clostridia; order Oscillospirales; family Oscillospiraceae; genus Faecousia. The sequence continues at coordinate 300 of JAZNPV010000099.1, read as the reverse complement.
GGGGCCGTTCCCGCCGGCATGGTGCTGGTGGACGGCACCGGCGTGGGCGATGTGGGCAGCGTGGTGCTGCGTGACCGCAAGCATCTGGCGCAGGACGGCATGATCGTGGTGTGCGTCAACCTGTCCAGTCAGGACGGCAGCGTGATCTCCGGCCCGGACATCATCACCCGCGGCTTCGTGTATGTGAAGGAGTCCGAGGGGCTGATGGAGGAGCTGCGGCTGGTGGCGCTGGACGCCATTGAGCGCTGCGAGGAGCAGAACGTCAGCGACTGGTCCACCATCAAGAGCGCCATCAAGAAC
>JAZNPV010000098.1:0-19850 GCA_045589835.1 Faecousia sp. | reverse complement strand
CATCTCATCCGGAATGCTACCCTGGCTACGGGCTGCTTTGAGCTTAATGCCTTCCATTCCGTTGTTGATGCGTTCCAAAATGTCCTCCGGCACCACATCGGTCATCGGGATACCGTAAGGATACGGGTTATCCGGATCAAGAGGACTGTATCCTTCAATGGGGGCCGGAAGGTCGGGGTCCTCGTATGCGGAAGCTTGCGCTACACCGGGGAACAGTCCGAACATCAGGACCATGGCCAGAAGCAGCGTAAGGATACGCATAGTTTTGACTTTCATTGAAAATCATTCCTTTCCTCAAATAGTAAACAGGCTTCAGTCCATAACGGTCCGAAGCCTGTTCCTTACATATTCAGCTGTTGGGGATTAGCCGTAATTGGTTCTTCCTACCATAATACATCCGTACCAGCCGTAAGCGGTACCAGCTCTGTACTCTACGCCGATACCGATATAGCTGAACTTGCTGGAACCAACATAACTCCAGTGGCTGGAGCTGTTGCGGCACAGATCCGCAATATACTTGCCCATTTCCTCAGCAGTCTTTCCCTCAAAGCCAGCGCAGATCGCTTCCGATGCTTCTGCATCATAGTAGCTCTTGCTGGCGTCCAAGCCGGCCAGTGTGGCATCGACCCATTTACCATACTGATAATAAGCAAGTGCTTCTCGCTTATCTGCAGTATCATGAGAGTAATTATAGGTCAGTTGGTCGGCACGGTATTCTGCAACCAGAGTCATGCCGGGCAAAACCGTGCAGGGACTTACACCAGCAGCTGCACGATACTGATTTATGTACTGCGCAGCATAGTAAGCGACCTGACGCTTGAATTCATAGGAATCCTTATCGATCTGAGGCTCTGTGTCCTCAGGCTCCGTGGCAGGAGGAGTGGTTTCTTCCGGCTCTGTTACAGGAGGTTCTGTGGGCTTGGTCTCCGGAGGATCTGTCGGCTTTGTATCCTCAGTTGGAACTGTAGGTGTCGTCGGTTTTGTATCCTCTGGAGGATCTGTGGGAGTGGTTGGTTTTTCTGTTGGCTGCGGTGAGGTAGGTTGGGATTCAGTGGGGGTAGTGCCTTCGGTCGACCCGGCCGTCCCGTCTCCTTCTGTCCCGTTGGTCTCATTTTTATTTGAGTCTGGAGCAGAGGGTGTGGTTACGGGCGGATCTGTGGGACCTAGAGTCGTGACGACGTCATCCAGGGTGGTGGTAGGATCAGTCTGGGAGGACGAGTCTTCAGAAGGTGCACTCTGATGGAGATCAGGGCCCGAAGGCGTTGTGTTATCTGAGTCTGGGGCAGTACAACCAACCAGTACCAGACTCAAAATCAAAAGTATTGCGATAAGCTTTTTCATGATATCTCTTCCTTTCGTAATGGATTCATTACTATTACACGAATGAGTATCACAAAGTGCAAATCAGCACGCAACTTTATGGTACCCCCGGGTGGCCTCAACGACGCAGCGGTCCAGAATCTCAAGGAATCTGGCGGCCTCGATTTCAGTATCCAGCCAATGGGTGGCACGGTAGTGGTAGCAGCGAATACTCTCGTTGATGGTGTGACTTCCATAGACGCCTGTCAGGTTCATCTCGTTGGTTTTTGATTTGAGTTTGGAGATATTCCCGTCCAGTTGCTTAGCAAGGTCAAACATCATCAATGGATGAAGGTCGCAAAAGGTAATCTGGAGAACAAAGTCGCGGTAAGTGGTCATAAGATGGTTTTCATCTTCCTCCGCAATGGGCATCTGCGAGACGATAACCTGGCGCGCATGAGCAACCAAGTTTTTGCGGCGAACCAGTTCCTCCTTTGTCAGTTCGCATGTATTCATGATTTCGCCTTCTTTCAGAATTGTACCGGTGCAGAGATGTGAACGATGTGTCCCCAGATTTGGTTTGCTTCCAAATCCTTTCCTAAGATGCGAACTGTGGCACGGGAGCCTTTGCTCGGAATATCCCGCCTGGGTAACGAACAGAGGCAATCGATACCACCATCCAGCGAAACGAAAACGCCGCTGGTGTCGATCACACTGACAGTGCCGACATACAGATTGTAAACATCGTAGCGCTTCATGGCTGCCTCATAGGGATTGGTCGTGGCCAAGCGAGCGGAAACTTCCAACTGAATGTTGTCTCTGTCGGTGCGGTCTAACTTTGTGATTCTCACAAGGATTTTCTGACCGGGAATGAACGAGTCGATGGCGGTCTGCATACGATGCCACGCCAGTTCCTTTACGGGGATATAGGTTTCAACACCGAACACCTCTACCAAAATGCCGCCGCCAAACACACTGCAAACACGAGCTTCCGCATTGATTCCCTCGTAGAGAAGATTGTTGCCGTCTTTGTCAGTTCCAAAGAAGAACTGCTTCCGCTTGATGGCCATTGCATCCAACCGGCTGGCAACGGCCACTTCTTCTTCCGGATCGATTCCCTTTACGATGTAATCGATCTCAGAACCCAACCTTCGAATAAGCGCATTGTTGTAAACTTCGTTGGGATTATCTTTGCCAGTGTCTTCAGGGAGTTCAGTGAGTTCATTTGCAGGAATCACGATACGATAAATACCGTGATTCAGGACTGCGCGGGGCATTGCGTTGGGGGCTGGGCGCTCGACACCGTGAATGGTGTCCGTCAGGAACTTGCCGTTTTTCATAGATGCCAGCAGATCGATCAGGTCGCTCTTGGCTTTGTCGGCTTCTGTCTCGACGGAACGCTCAGCGTCAATGGTCACGATTCGCTCTCTGGCTCTTGCCTTCGGACGAATCGCTTTAGGGGGAGCAGCTTCCTCAGGAGGTGCGCTGCTTTTCGTGGAGTTATCTCCAGACTCATTTTTCTTTCTGGTTCGCCTCTGCCTGGTGGGCTTCGGGGCTGCATCTCCAGAATCGGTCTGGGGAGACTGACTTTCGTCAATGGGATCCGCAGGGATCACGCCTTTTTCAAGGTCGGACATAATTGGATACCTCCTTTGTGTTTTAGAATTCGGGTGGTGGACTACCGGAACCGCATATTCTTACTTTATCCGGTTGGGTGCGGGGCGGCTGCTTTGCTTCCGGGGGTGTATGAGGAACGGCTGGACGGACATAGGATAAAGACGGGCTGTAATCAAAGATCGAAGCCGGGATCATCTGCTTGGACATAGGATGCTTCGTATAGTCAAATTTATTGAGCTTGAGCATATTCTGCCCTCGAATAACGACCAGCATTTCTTCTTGGGGCAAGCGTAGCACTTCGTCGGGGGTAAGAAGCTTTCGCTTTCCGTGTCCAAGGTTCTCTCGGTATTGAGGGATGACCTGTGCTACGGCAACCGTCTTCTTTGTGGTCATAGTGGTCTCGACCTGCACACTGATATCACCGCTGCGCGCCGAGAAGTACCCCGCAGTTAGATCATCGGTGCATCCCAGCATCAGCTGAAGATCACAGTTGCCAATGATCTCAGCCCAGAGGTTGTTGGGATAACGGTTTTGCAACTGGCCCAAGCTCTGAACTGCGATCATGACGCGGATGTCTCTAGAGCGGATCACACTGAGAGATCTTGCGAAGTCAGATCCGTCTGGTGCACCACCGATCCGTCCGATGTTGTTGAACTCATCCAATATGAGGTTCACAGGGATTGGGCAACGGCCTCCGGGGGAAGCGTCTGCAAACCGGACCAGTTTGATGAACAGGAAAGAGAAGAACAGAGATGACAGAAATGCCATGGATGCTTCCTGATCACTGAGGATAATGTAGTATGCGCACTTCCTCTTTCCGGGAGCTGTAAGATCAATATCACAGCGGGATACGATCTGACGAACTGCCTCATTTTGAAGGACCTGAAGCCGAGTGCCCAGACCCAAAATGATTCCGGATCTCACTGTATCGCTGGATTGCGCAAATAAGTTAAACGGTGCCCTTGCCGGATGATTTGTAGGAAGCTTATTGAACATGGAGAACAGTTGCTTCTCGGTATTCTTGGTAAGGGTCTCGTACACAGCGGCAAGATTCTTCTCCTCTGGGGTCCTGCTGCCATCATTGTCCACATACAGCACAAGCGCCTTGAGAAGGTTGCCTTCACCGTTGTCCCAGAAGTGGTCGCCTTTGCCGGAGCTGGTATTGCCAATGATTACATTGGTAAGGACCTGCGCCATCAGGGTGTCTCCGTTCAGATCGGACATACAGTTCCAGGAATCACCGTGCTGAGGATTGACCAGGTTGAACACCTTCACCTCATACCCATTTTGGCGGAACATCTCGGCCGTATCGTTGTACATCTCAGACTTGGGGTCTGAAATCAGTATGGACTCGCCTCTGCGAATCGCGGAAAACAATGCATTGCGGATAATCGCGCGGGATTTCATGGTACCGCTGGCACCGAATATGGCACAGTGCCGATTCAGTCTGGTATTCTTAGGAAGACAAACCAGCGAACCCTTTCGTTCGCCAAGGATCAGGCCGTCAGCTTTCTCGGGTGTGGAAAGCTCGAGGACTTCCTTCAGTTCCTTATCGCTCATCCAGTTGGCTGTGCCATAGATACCGGTCTTGCTTTTGGTGAAACCTCGGGGATCATGCTCGTTGCCTTTCAGTCTTTCATCCAGCTTGATATAGAGGAATATGCCGCCGCCTACCAGAAGAATGAAGAAGAGTCCCTTCAGTCCGTCTAAAGTAAATGCGTATGGGAATACAACTATTGGGTTCCAGCTGATGGCACCCATCTGCGCTTCGCCAACCATACCGCCGGAATCCATCCACACACGATAGGTGGCCATAAACTGGCCGATCATACCACCGAGATAGAGAAGAGCAGCTGCTCCCAGGATCACGGCAATGATGATCGCAACCTTGCGGGACTTTTCGTTCATCGGCTCAACTCCCTTCCTGACTGAAGCCAGCTTCAATCAAGTCCAGCTCTACAGTTTTCAGCCTGACTTGTGACCCGAAATACTCCTTCAGCATTGCAACCTGGAATGGGAAGCAGAGAATGGTGATCGGCTTGTCAACCGTGGGTAATGCATCACGGAGCCGAATGAGTCTGGCGATGTCACCATCCAAATGGGACAGGTAATAGCTGTCGTTGACGATTGCGTCATACTCAAATGGACATTTGCCATAGCTTCGATCGCTGGGGTCGAACAGCATATCCAGCAAGTGTTCATTCCAGTCTGGGAAAGTCAAGATATTTAGAAGGCGGCTTCCGTTGGAGTCCATCGGGATGAAATGGATGTGGCTGTAGATGCCATCAAAGCGAAGATCCAATCTGCGGGTTTCCTTCGATGCATCCAGTGTCCGGAGCGCTGCCTTATAAGAATGCCCAACCAGAATGCACGAGTTTGCCTCAAACTGTCCGGTATTCCATCTGGCCAGCATCTCCAGATATTCCTGGACCTTGCTTTCTCCGGTGCCGTTCCATTTCATTTTTGCGTTTCTGCAGTTGTAAACGGCGTAGCAACCGGTTTGATAGAAGACGGCTCCTACGATGCGGGAGAACATGGTTTTGTTCTCTCCTTGACCGCCAATGTTCTTTAGCTCCCGTGACAGGTAGAGCGTAGGCTCATCCGGAAGAAGTCGGTCTATGGTTTCATCTTGCAGGGTTCTTACTTGGTAGGGGCAGGTCTGTATTCCGGCATTGGCACATACCAATGCAGCTTCTGCAATTCTGTGATGCCTCTCAACCTGCTGGTCCTCACCAGAGAAGTGGTGCTGATTGAAAGCTTTCATATAGTACTGATATCCATCAGGCATCAGTGTGGCAAGGATAGGGAGTGCAGCTTTGAAAAGGCGGATGGTCTTTTTCTTGCCGCTTCCATTAACAATCAGCATTTTACAAGTGATCCGTTCATCTCGATCCGGGAAGCGAAACTCTTGCATCTGGGTCAGCTTTTGCACCAATGGTCTCAAGGTGTTTTCGCTGCCAATCAGACGCAAGGCGCTCATAGGAATTTCGCCAAGATAAGATAGAATTGCAAGCAGTTTGAGCACTTGACTGCCGGGGCGTAGTGTAATCATAGCGCCTCCTTTCGAGTTGATGAGTTTCGTGGATATGACTGCTCTCTTCGCCGAAATTCGCATCCTCAAAAAAGGGAAAAAGCCTTGTGGCTCAAGGCTTTTTTGCTTTTCTTTATGACGCTGACATTTATGGCGTTTCAAAAAATGCGATTTCAGCTATCTTTTTTGTCCCAAATAGTAGGCTGACTGGTGAAAGAAAGGCCCTCTTCCGGGAAGCTTTCTTCGGCCTTCAGCCAGTCGTGGAACTGATCAGCCGGAACCACATATACTTCGGTTCGCTCGGTGACACCGATAGCAGAACAGTAGTAATGGCTGCAGTGAACCGGAGAGTCATCCACCATCACATGAAGGGCAACCAGATCTGTAACCGCGTTGAGTTCGAAGTTATCATGATCCCGATACTCTTTCTCCGGACGATCTTCTCCAAACACATGCCGGTAAATGAGAACGCAGTTGTCATAGCGGAAGGGATATGCGTCTCGGAAGAAAGCGGACAGGGCAGGTTTCAGATAGCCACGAATGTAGTCTGCAGAACCTTTGTCCTTCTTGGGAGGGATCAAAGGAATATGCATACAGAACCATCCTTGCTCGGAAAACCCGATATCCACAGGAACCGCTTCAACCACCGCTGCGGTGGCATCGCTTTTTGCTGAGGGCCGTCCGGTATGTGCCGGGAGGGATCGGGTCAGCAAGGCTAATTTCTCCGCAGAATCGATGGCTTCAAAACCGGTATCGTAGGCCTCAATATATTTGCCTTTGCCGGCAAGATCCTGCATGTAGTTCAGATAGGAAAGGGTCTTTTTTGTCAGCCTGGTGGCTCTTGCAATTGCAGCTTCAAATGGGGTTTTATACTTTGCCAAATCAGATTTCCTCCTGTGTGTAGAATGTAACAGCTGCGTCATCGTGACCTTTGTGCTCCACGGTTGCGAACAAGCAAGGGGCATCAGGCAAAGGCAATGAATCAGCCATTGAAATGTCAGGCAGCACGATGATGTACTTCGTATCTTCTGTGGGTTGCAGTAAGCGGCACAGGTGTTGCTCCCCATCTTCCAAAACGATGATCTCGTAACCGATGTTCTCTTTCAGAAAGAAGATTTGCGAAGGATGTGTTGTGGGGTAATGGTCCAGCGGGTCTATGGCTTGAATGAACTGCGTCAGCACCCATACCGCTTGGGACATTTTCTGTTCCGGCACATAGGTGGGAGAAAGGCTGATGAACAAGCCACCACCTACACGCACGGCAATATGGCGTCGGAGCAGATTGCCTATGATTCTTTCGGCTGCCGGCTCGGATTTCGTGTGGAGCATTCGAACCAGTTGCCGTTTTGTCATGGCACCATACTGACTCAGCCATTTGACAAGGTATTGCTCTTCAGTGAGCAGCATAACGGGTTACCTCCTGTGTGTATTTTGCGAATTATGTGTATTCCGTTCAAAATACACACAATTCTGAGCCTTATGCGGTTTGACCCTGGCGTTTCCGGAGGATGGCCTCCAGTTCGGCCCGATCAGTGGTGATCATCTCTTTCTCTTGGGCAGAGGCTTTGATGACCACGGGGACTTTGTTGTTATTGCTGTGGACCAGTGCTTCACCTCGTTCAAACTGGGTGATCGAGCGGACTTCCGTGCGAGTGAGCTTCAGCACATCCTGGACATAATGAGCCTCGTCCTGCTCCAAGTTCAGGATGATTTTGTTCTTGGAGTTGTTGATGATGGCCCGACCGTACTTACCGTCATCCAGGCTGAAGAAGTCGCTGAGATCCTGCGTAGCAGCAATGGCAGCGCCGCCGTATCCACGAATAACCTTGAAGATTTCCAAGCAGAACTCGGCGGCCATCCGGTTGGAGGAAGCACCAATGAGCTGCCAGATCTCGTCGATCATAATTGCCTTCTTCTTGGTACGGTCAGCCTTGATGTTATCCCAGACATAGTCCAGGGCAATCATCATGCCAACGGGAAGCAGCTTGCCCTTCAGCTCCGACAGATCCAGAACGATGTACTTGTTCTTCAAGTCCACATTGGTTTGACGGTTGAAGCTCTGAGCAGAACCGGTAACGAAGCGGCTGACAATGGCTGCCACACGCGCGGTCATGGGGTTGTCCAAGAGGTGTTTATGAAGATCTCCGAGAATGGGCATCTTCTTCATCTTGGGCGGATACACAGAAGCATCTACATACAGCGAATTGTTATCGTGGGTGATGCCAAAATCGTTATAGGTCTTAATAAGGGCTTCATCCAACATCTGCTCCTCTTCGTTGGTCATGTCGGGGATCAGCAGGCTGAAGAAGATCATCAGCTGTTGGATCTTTCTGGCCAACATGGAATCCATATCGTTGTAGTCCACCTCATCGATTAGCTCCATCTCCGGAGAAATGGTGTGCCGGATCTCCATAACATTGATGCAGTGGGGAGAGCCAGGAGCGATCTTGATGAACTCACCGCCGATTTTGCTGCAGGCCCGTTTGAACTCGTGTCCCTTGATGGGAGCAATGATATAGCATTGGATGCCACGCATTCGCATACGCAGCGCCAAAAGCTGAAGGGTAAAGGTTTTGCCGGCACCGGAAGTGCCGCACATGGTCAGGTTGGCATTCTTGTTGATCTTTGTATTGAAGAGGTCAACGATGCAGAGAGAATTATTATGCCGATTGACACCCAACAGAACGCCGGAGTCATCGGACATTTCAAAACTCGTGAACATATAAGTGGATGCTGCACCGCTTGTCAGCACATTTCGCTGAGCCTTTTTCATCAGTTTGGGACTGATCTGCAGGAACGGCATTACAGACCGCAAAGCCTCTTCCTGCTGGAACCGGCATTCACTGAGGTACATATCCATGGACTTGAGCATGTCGATCATCTGCTGCTTCCGCCAGAGCAGTTCTTCATAAGTACGGGCAGAGACCGTCACAAATACGGACATATAGAATAGATCCTCATTGTTGTTGGCAATGCCGTGCTTTATGTAGTAGCCCGCCTGGATGGAGTTGGTCAGCTCCTCGTAATCGGTGCTTGTGTCCTGCATGCTCTTAAGCTTGGTGCGGTTCAACCGAATTCGCTGGGCGACTTTATCTATGGTTTTGCTGCGGTTTTCTCTGGTCAAATGCACATCAATGTCCACGCCATCGCCTGCATTGATCAGCGTAGACATCCAACCACCACGAACAGAGCCGGGGTAACCGTTTGCCTTAATGTAGAGGAAACAGTAGTACCGGCCATCCATAATGATGTAGTTGTGGTGACGCAAGTCTAAGCCGCGAGGAGCGATGAAATAGGACACCGGGATGTTGGGGACCGGATCAATTCCGATTACCTTTCCCTTGGCTGCCATGGCATCAACCACCACACGGTCAACTCGACTGCTGAACGGCTCATCGATGCAGGAGCGGCGATTGAAGAACATGTACAGGATCTCCGCTGTGGCTTGATCCGGATTCTTTGACTGAATGATATTGTTGCCGCACTGCATGAAGTAAGCTCTTGCGTTCTGCTCGGCAGTAGTCAGCATTCCGAAGATCTTGGCATAGTCATCAGACTCATTTCGGCCAACAGCTTCATACTGGTAAATCAAAAAGAAGCGCCGTGTCAGCGCTTCTCGGGAACCCACGTCCTTGATCAGCCGAATGTAATCCTCGCTGAGGGTCTTACACTGCTCGTTTTCCTCTGCTTCCAGTTCCTTTCGGATCATTGCAATGTGCTTATCAGAGTCTGCTTTGCGGGTGATCGATTTGAACTGGAGCTTCATAGGGGATATCTTGAGCCAACTGGCAAAGGACGAGAGGATATTGTACTGCTCCTCAGAGGATCGGAGCATAAAGTTGATGGGTTCAATCCCAAGGATTTTGATGTAGCGGCCATCTGTGGTTTCCACAATACCGTTGCGAATATCCTTGACCGGAAGGAAAGGCTGAATGAACTCCAGCTTTTCCGGTTTACTTCTTTTTCTTTTTTCCGGGGTTTTTGAGTTGCTTCGGGTCATACTTGTAGCCGATCCTCCTGTAATGCAGTTTCCGCCGGTTGCACCAGAACACAATAATGTGTCCTAAGTACTGGCACAGGGAATCGCCGTCGATTCCCATTACAGCAACCACAGCCAGCGGTAGCAGTGTTACTGTCATTACTACGATCCGAATGGTGGTGGGCATTGGGATCCACATCAGCTCCGGATAGCCAACCAAGACCACCAACAGCAGTGCCTCAATGGCGTTCCGGGTATCGATCATTCCGCCCAGCAGCTTACCGGAGTCCGTGTAATTGGCCGGGATTGCATAGACGTTGCTATACTCTTTTTCTTCCATGCGATTCTCACGGCTCCTCTCCGTCTGTTGAAATATAAAGGATGTTGCGTACCGGGATAAAGGCTCTGCTGGTTTCCTTAGTGCCAACTACCAGTATTGCATCAGGCTTGCTGTTAAGGAAACGGTTGTGAAGCATATTGTCTGCAGGTCCGCTTTGCTCTTCCCGGACGGTGATCATATGCCCATTCAGAAAGTGAATCCTGTAATCTTGTACACGCATTCTGTTCACCTGCCTATTCGATAAATAAAAGCGGTAGTGTCATACCGACCTAACCGCAGTGCTTCGTTATGGTCTGGAACAAAGATGTCCACGCGACCAATATCGTTTTCAATTCCGGAACCGCCCCGGTCTTCAACGGTATACATGATGCCGTTGATCATGATCTGTGTTCCGAAGGGATAATAGCTCGACATGGCGACCATACCACGCTGGACAGCTTTGCCGCTGGCAGTGATGCCCTGAGCATTTTCGCCACAGCACTTGGTGCAGGCGCAGTAGTGTGTCACATTGACCTGCAGGGAGTAAAGGGGTTCGCCGTATGCAGAGGATCCAACAGGCTGATCAAAGTCCACATTCTTGGGCCGTCTCAGTCTGAGGGAGCCTTCGTAGCTGGGAGAGTTGAATACCACTCCGGTACCACCGGCTGAATGCACCCACATGCGGGTACCGTCTGCAGCATAGCCTGCAAAGATCAGAACATGGTTCCAACCGGAGCCATCGCTTTCCATCAGAAAGCCCAGATCTCCGGGAAGCAGCTCTTCAGCAGTAATGGCTGTAGAGTTTTCCCACTGTCCGCCGGTACCTGCCTGAAGGCTGATGCCTAAAGCTGTCTTGTAGGTCCAGTCAGAGAAACCAGAACAATCCAAACCAAAGGGACGGATAGATCCGGAGGAGCTGGAGCCTGCTGCAGTAACCAACTTGGGAGTGTTCCATTCTTCATTCCAGCCAGGACCGCTTTTGCCACCCCAGAAGTAAGGCACCTTGCCGACCAGGGATAGTCCTGTGGTGATAATGTGCTTGCGGGTTGTATTGCAGTTCTGCGCAGAAACAAAGGCTATGAGTTCTGCGTCGGTAAGCGGAACTACAGTTCCGTTTCCAAGGGTGCCGTAGAGAGTCATCTTCAGGGAGTTCGCCATATTCTGTGTGACTTCACCGTATGTCAGATTCATGTTCGGATACTGGGCAGACATGTCCATACCGAAAGCACTAGACACCACTGTGTTGTCAAAGGGATGAATAGTGCACTCTACATATTTAATGATCTCAGTTGTGGGCTCCAGGGTTTCCTCACCGTCAGCCTCATAATAAGTGGCACTGCGAGTGCCGGAAATAGATCCGTTGCTGTAGGTGGGAACACTAACGGTTACAGCCTTATACTTCGGAACAGTAACTGCTGTCTCGGATTCTTTGACTTCATCAGGCAGATAGTAGGTGCGCTGCTCGGTTGTGTATGTATAGCGAGTGACGCCATTGACAATACCGTTGACCTGAACAGCGGTCACGACAGTGACTGAAACCTCTTTATATGTAGAATAGGTAACTGGCACGATTCGCTCCAGTTCTTTTTCTACATAGGTAACCGGGAACATTTTGTCCGTGCTGCCACTGAGTTTGGAAACCATATCGCTGGCACTGGTGTTTTGCTGCTGCAGGGAAGCCGAGTATGCTGCCAGAATATAGCTGACATCATAGCCTGCGGAACTCTGGGCAAAGTTGATCAGCGCCTGCATAGACAAGTCGTAATCATAGCCGCCATCAATAATGATGCTTTCAACATGAGCCAGTGCATAGTCATAGCCGGCATCAACGACGGCGGTAACATCGTCCGTCAGCTCTTCATAAGCCACTTGGATAGATGCGGTATCGGTGGAGAAGGCAGGCTGATTGCTGCCACCCATCAGATAGTCCCATATGATACTGGGAAGCGATGCGATCATTACGATGAGAAACAGAAGGACAAGACAGATACAGATCAGTATCTTGTAAAGCGTGTGTCTCATTGCCCATGCTGCAGAAATGATCGCTCCCCAGGGACCACCGCTTGCTGTGCCGGCCGCAATCTCTGCAACGGCTTTGCCGCTTTCAACACCTGTCTTAACAGTTGCAGCCGCTGCATTTGCAGTTGCTTCTGCACCTTTAGCGGCGGCTTGTGTTGCGGCTTGTTTGGATACTTGCTTTGCCGCTTTGGCGGCTTGGGAGGCAGCCTGACCAACATTGTCCTGACCATCTCCCATTTGCTGTTTGGGCGGCTCTGCCATAATCTCACCTCCAAAGGGGTTGGGAATGGAAAACGGCCATGATCAAGAAAATCTCAATCATGGCCGCCCTTTTACATTTTTCTTCGCGGAGGCTTACGTTCGATGTCTCCACGCCGATCGGGATCTGCAAAGCGGGAAGGCGTTTGCTTGTATCGGACGGTGTCAACACTGACCGTTCTGACGCTGTCACCATCGTAAACGGGCTTTCCGTCCTGGAATACAGGTTTACGCTCCACTGCAGCTTCGCCTCGGATTGCATACCACTGGCTGCCCTGGGCATCCTCAAAGACCTGGTAGTCTCCTCTGGGTGCCGCATATCTGGACACATCGTAGAATGCTGTTCCGGAGCCATCTGCGTTTCGAACCTCGAAATGGCCGTCCTCACGATGAGAGCCGTCGACCTGAGATATCTGGGGCTCATAACCGGGCATAAACTGCTGGAAGGCAGCTTGGTTATATGCAGCAGCATCTTCTCCGGGTTCAAACTGGGGTACGTCTGCGTGTTGCTGAATTGCATACCAATCAACGCCGTTTGCAGACTGAATAACAGAGTGGGGAGCATCAGGCTCTTCAAAGTAAGCACTGTTGTACCACAAGGTGTTACCGCCATCGGGTGTGCTTGCTTCCAACACGCCTTCGTCAACAGTACGCAGCATAGTGCCTTCGGGTGCACCGGGGAAGGTTGCGGCAACCAAGGGTGCTTCGGAGTAGCCGCCATAGACGCCGCCTGCATCTCCGGAGAAATCTCCTGCAGTATCGCCCATAGGATATCCCGGAATTGCGTTGGGACCATAGCCATCTCCGACAGCACCGCCAATACCATCTCCAGGCATATCGCCCGGTATCTGATTGGGGCCATAACTGTCTCCGACCACACCGCCGACAGCATCGCCAGGCATATCGCCCGGCATCTGATTGGGAGCATAACCGTCTCCAACCACGCCGCTGCTACCGTCTGCGGATACCTCACCAGGTCCGTCCGTAATAAGGACGCCTCCAGCGGGTGCATCCACAACAGTTCCGGGCACCACAATGTTTTCTCCGCCGCCTTCAACAGCAACAGAGGAGCCTTGAGGTACATCCGGTGTTCCATCGGGAGATCCTGCTCCAAACTGGGCAGAGCCAGGAGCAGCGTCTGCGCCGGGACCGTTGAAAACAGGAGCATCGTAAAATGCTCCCCGACCTTCGCCGCTGGCCATTTGATACCAAGAGCTACCATCGGAAGCAGTAACCACTCCATGAGGAACATCGGGTTTTTCAAACTGCGCAGCGTTGAACATCTCGACCGTGGAGGTCTTTCCGTCGGCACCGGTAGCCGTCGTTGTGATATGGCCGCCGGTGATTTGCGTGCCTTGCAGCTGGAAGCCCTGCATGTGGGGCATGTAGTTTCCGAGACTGCGATCTGCAATGTCGCCGGCAATGGTACCGGAAGCATTCGGTGCTCTGGTTGCCACAGAAGAAATGGAAGTGCTGTTCAGGGTTGCACCATTTCTCGCTGCGATACCGCCGAAAGCTCTTGCAAAGAAGCCTGCACCACCGCCAAAGCCCATTCGCTGACCGCCCTGAACGACGGCGTCGCGTACATAACTGTTGGGACTGAAACGAGATGCAAAGCCAGCTGCAAAGCCTTGGCCTGCGGCACCGGGACCTCCTCCAATGTTGCCACCGCCCCGGAATACGTTGCCGGCACGACCTACGCCACTGCCAACGCCGGTGATGACCCGGGCAGCCATGAGCAGTTCCATACCAAGACCGGTTCCGGTCTGGGCAACATTCAGGCCAATGGCAGCAAGATAGCTGTCAAACCGTTGTGCCGTCTTGAGGTATGCCAGAGCACAGAAGAGCCACAGGAACACCGAACCTTTGCCGGTGGTCAGAGCACCGCCGTTTGCCATGAATTGCCCCATGGAGGTAGAAAAACCTCTCAGAAACCAAACATTCATAACAAGTAACAGCAGCTGCGAGCCAACCATTCGGCACCAGGATTTGAATACATTGTTGGTTGCCTTGGAGCCACCCATGGAAAAAGCCAGAGGGGAAGTATAGCAAAGCACACCCACAACGATGTATCGTTCCACAGTTTCAAGCAGTAGTTTAAAGTAATTCCAGCCCAGAGCAATCTCCAGAATCAGAATTAAAATAAGTCCAACTACACTTAGTGTTGCCACCAGTGTTGTTAGACCGTTGGTTAGCGCTTGCTCTATGCCGGCAAAGGTAAAGTCTTCCCCCGTCATGGTAATATCCATAAGCGAGGTGTAAGGGGCACGGGCAATGGAAAGACAGGTCGTGAAAATCGGTTTGGCATAGCCGATCAGCAAAGCAAATAGTGCCGCGCGGACAATGAGGTGCCATGGATTCTCCGCCTCTGTGATTGGCCCTCCAAATGCTCGGAACAGCTGCCAGACGGTGATCAGTATCAAGATCGCCCAGGCAGTGATCTGCATAACATCGTAGGCCTTTGCAACAAAGGGGAAGTATTCTTCCATGGCGGTCATGTCAGTGCCCAAGGCCTCTAAGAACAGGCCGGACACCGCATCCATCAGACTCGAGACAATACTTGCCACCCAACCGACGATACCCTCAAAAATCCAGTCTAGAATGGGTATCACCTCCTCGGGTAGCCTGGATTTTTCATCGGACTACCTTACGGTGAATAGTTGCCGCCCTGGATCAGAGGCTGCAGGTACGCGACGATGAAGCCAAGAGAGTTCAGGATGATCCAAGTGACGACGATCCGCTTCAGCCAGTTGGTAGCCTCATCAACAGCACGCTGGTTCCGGGAAATCATCCGGATCAGCAGAGCGATGGCACCGACGGTAACAGCAACGATGGTACTGATGGCGACGACCTGACCGTAAATATCCTTCAGGATCGTGGAGAAACGGCTCCAGATGGTGTCGTTGGCCGCCAGCACAGGACTCACAGAAAGCAAAGCAACGGATGCCATGCCTACTGCAGACCAATAAGCGTTCGTCAATCTCTCTTTACCCTTGGCAAGTTGTTTGACCATTTTTTCACCCCCTTCCGAGAAATGTGAGCACGCAAAAAGGCACCTACTTTCGAGCCGGCTAGAGACTCAAAAAATAGGTGCCTTGCGCTTTGTCCATTTTTGGACGGTACAATTATAACATGGCTGGATTTGCGTGTCATCGGCAGAAGTGTGCCAAAATTGCGCCATTTGATGGGCGCTTCTGTGCCACGAGTGTGCCAAAATTGTGCCATTCGATTTTCGCTCCATTAAATGCCCTCCAGAAGGGTCAAAATCTCGATCCAGGAGTCTAATCCACTGTTGGGGGAGGACCAGAGTCTCGTGGATATGATCTTAAAGGCTTCTCTCCGGAGCCGGTAGTATGTTCTTGAGGACATATGCAGCTGATGGCAAATATCGATATTCGTCAGCTGCTCATCCTGGATATAGGACACATAGAGCAAATCATACAGTTGCTGCCCGTCAATGGGTTTACGGCGAAGAATTGTCAGTGCTTCATTGACTCTGTCCATAAGAACACGGGTCTTAGCAATCGCATTGATCCGGCCCTCAAGCTTTTTATCCTCCAGACACAGATGAAGGTCGATTTTATCCATTAGCGCATCTAAGTCACCCATAGGAGCGTCCAGTTCGGCAGCAATCTCATCGGGGCAGCACTCCAGAACCCAACGGATCATACGGTAGTTTTCCATCAGCAATCTGGTGTTGTGGTGGGCCCTTTGTATGTACTCCTTCTTCGCCTGACGGATCTTTTCATCATCTATCTTCGAGCCGTCCAGCAAACCACGGCGCTGCAAAAACTCAACAAAGGCACTGGATCTTGCAGCAAGCTGGCTTTCCTGCTCCTCATACAGAGCATCATTTTCATTCTCGATCATTTCGTCATCCTCCATAAAAGTTTAATTGGGTCATTCGGTCCTGCACGGCACGGACCTCGGATCTGATTGGAGAGTTGCAAAATTGACGGCCTGCCTATATACACACCTACGCAGTCATATATACAATTCCTACAACTCTTACAGTTCCTACAACGAGAAAAATACGCGCGTATTATAGAGCGGAAAAGTGCAACGCGATTTTCAGGCGCTTCATCAGTCTCTACAGACGCCTGCTCGTTATGCTTCTGAATCAGCCGCTTGCTATTCCATGCAATCATCCGGTTGATTCTCTGGTTTTCCGTTCCGTATTTGTGCGCATTTTTTGCCATTATGCGTATTTCGTTCAAAATACACACAACCTGCTCGTATTCCGGCATTGAAACCTCTGTACATGTTGGGTACAGCTTATTAAAAATGAGACAGCCATAGTTTCCGGGAAGGCGGTACAGAGCAAAGGCATCCCCATGCTTCTTGAAAAATCTCCATACCTTTGTCTTCTCCCATCCCCATCGCTGTCCCAGGGTTTCCAGAGTTAACACAGCGCCGTATCTTCCATACTGGATAACCGGCGCCAAAAAAGAAAACGCATTGCTGTAGTCGAGGTGTGCTGTGTGACACCAAAGATCCAGCCATGCGTCTGCTTCTCCAAATATTCTATTGTTGATTACCAGTCGCTCGGTTATGTCCCGGGGGAGGCAGAGGAAGCCATATCCGTCTGTTGCGTAAACGGAGCCGTCCATGCACTCGGCACCGGAACACTTGATAACCCAATCGCTGATCTGATAGCTCAGCTTCTTTGTCTTCTTGTCTAGTGAATATTGAATGTAGCCCAGCTCTGACAGGGCGTCGAGGATCTCGAGGACCTTTTCACGATTCTTGATTCCAAGAATACTCTTTAGTCCAACGATTCCACCTGACCACATTCCGGGATCTACCTCATTGGTATATCCGCAGTATGTGGCATTGCCTTTTCGGAATGCTGCACGAGCAGCCAGCTTGGCCCAGTGGGCCATGATGCCTTTTCCGGCAGGCAGATGCGCTCTGGGTAGTTTAACCCATTTGAACTGCAGCAGACACTTCATACAGCACCCTCCTTATTTAGAATACTCAGTTTGACCGAGTCACAAGACACTTAGATCTTGATGCGAACGATCAATCCAATCAGATTGGATGTCGGAACACCTACAAGGAACCAATGGTTCGCCATCTCAATTCGTGTGGGTACCCATTTGCCGTTTATCTTCACATCCAGGGTCTGGCCGCAATGAAGGCCTCCGTAGTAGTCAGTAGGGGAAAAGCGGATGTCGATCCGCCCGGTCGATTCCTGAAGAACTAATGCACCTGTTTTCATAATTACCTCCTAATGAATTTGGGCATAAAAAATACCGGGCGGTGTGACAGAGGCCGTCCGGTATCTTTCTTCCTGTGTGGCAGGATAGTATGTGGTTGCTTATTTGAAAAGATTATTTGATTCTGGTAGAAAGTCTCCTTTCCGAGATTTCATATACTGGCTCGATCACAGACAGTACATGATGAAAACCGCCCCAGCACATCCGCGCATGATGTACCATATTTCTGTGGTCTTCAGATTTAGGGGTCAGTCACTTGAAATCCCCGCAAGCTATTAGGATTTCCTGTGTTGTCCCTATTATAACTCACTCCCATTCCCTGGACGATACCGCCGGTGGTTTGGAGCAGGTCCGGGTCCGTGATCCGGATCAGCAGGTCCCGGCCGTCCTCCCGGGTGCCGGGATAGATCTTCACGATCTCCACAGAATAATCCCGGGGACCCTGGGCGCAGACCGTGGAGCGGATGGTGGCGGGGCCGGTCCGGATCTGCGACCGGGGACAGACCTCCATGGCTTCTCCCGCCCAGCCCCGGCCGCAGGTGCCGAACAGCCCCCGGGGGGTGTTTTTTGTCAAACCGCCCACGGGCTCCGGCTCCGTGATGGCACCCAGAAGCTGGCCGGGATTTCCGACTTTGCCCCGCCGGACTGACTGGACCCGGGCGGCGTAGGCGCTGCCGCCGGTCATGGGTACCAGACTGCCGCCGCTTCCGTTGACTCCATGTCCCAGGGCGGCGAACTGTCCCGTCTCCGGATCGTACCAGGTGACGGTGCCGATGCCTGTGACACCCTGCCGCAGATACAGCCCCAGCTTGGGACCCTCCGCTGTTATGGCGGGGCTGAACCGCAGGGTGTGTTCCTCCTTGCCCCGAACCACCGTCAGGGTCACAAGACCTTTGGAATGGTTCAGCGCCTCCTGGATGTCCCGGACCGTATGGACCGGCCGGCCATCCACGGCCCGGATCTCGTCGCCCACCTGAAGCCCCGCGTTCCGGGCGGCGGTGCCCAGCTCGTCGTCAAAGGCGGCTACGGTGATCCGGTTTTCGTTCAGCTCCAGGCCCACTACCTGGCCCACGGGGATCAGCGTCTCGGCAAAAGCGGACAGGGGAATGCCGGACAGCAAAAATAAAAGCAATACGATTCGCGTTGCCATTCGTTTCATGATCTGCGCCCTCCTTTTTGTCTGCTTTCTTAATATGGCTTTTGACGGCGGATGTAACCGCAGTAAAAGTCGAAAATTCAGGGTAGACTTGGGGCTTTTGGAAAAGTATTGCGCATCCGGCGGAATTCCGTTATAATGAAAGGACCAAAGAAAACGAGGTGGCGTTTATGGAAAAAACTGTGAATTATGAAATGCTGGCAAAGGAGCTGGAAGCCCTGACCCGGGATATTCCCTACGAAACCGCCAATCTGGCCAACGCTTCCGCTCTGCTGTGGCAGACTCTGCCGGATATCAACTGGGCGGGCTTTTATAAAATGACTGACGGTAAGCTGGTGCTGGGCCCCTTCCAGGGTAAGCCCGCCTGCATCGTCATTCCTGTGGGCCGGGGTGTCTGCGGCACCGCCGTGGCGGAGGACCGGACCCAGCTTGTGTTTGATGTGCACCAATTCCCGGGCCATATCGCCTGCGACTGCGCCTCCAATTCGGAGATCGTGGTGCCCATTCATGTGGACGGAGAAATCTGGGGTGTTCTGGATATCGACAGCCCCCATATCGGCCGCTTCACGGAAGCAGACCAGGCGGGACTGGAAAAGGTCGTCGCGATTTTGGAGAGAGTGCTGTAAATTATATTGCTATGCGCTACTTGCCTATTGACAAGGTAGGTAAATGATGGTATATTACCCACAGAAATACTAGGTAAATACCTTTGGAGGAATTCACCATGCATGTTTACGCAGACAACGCAGCAACCACTGCCATGAGCCAGGTGGCAATCGATGCCATGCTGCCCTATTTCAATAAAATCTACGGCAATCCGTCCAGCCTGCACTCCATCGGCCAGGAGGCCAAGGAAGCGCTGGATGCCGCCCGTGCCACGGTAGCCAAGTGCCTGGGCTGTGAGCCCCGGGAGATCATCTTCACCTCCGGCGGCTCCGAAGCCGACAACCAGG
>JAZNPV010000097.1:0-11161 GCA_045589835.1 Faecousia sp. | reverse complement strand
CAATTCAGAAACGGCAAGAGCTGGAGACCGCCCGGTTTTGCTGACAGAGGGAGGGCGTAGCCCGACCAGAGTCAGCAAAACCGATATACTAAGACCGAACTCTTTCCTTTTTTGCGGTCTCACATCATTGACAAACGAACACTATTTTCTGTCGTATCCTGTCGCCGAGCCCTGTATCTATTATACCCATTTGTCTTTATCCTATACGCACATTCTGTCCATTTTATCGGACCCACCCTCTGCTATTTTTTATACAGCGCGTTTTTTAGTCGTGTATACCCAACCGACATTTGTAAAAACCAGCAAATATCCCTTGACAAGTACGTAAACAAGTACTAAAATACAGGTGTGTACACTGTATTGTACCCGGTTGCGTACTCTCTTCGCCACCGGCACACAAATTGACCGCGAAGCAGGGACTCCCCCGTCTTTGCATGCGCCGTAGGCGCGGAGGTATGGAAATGGGTAATCTGTACGAGAGCATTCTGCTTTTATGCCAGCAAAAGGGTATCCGCCCGGGCCGTCTTTGCGACGATCTGGGTCTGAGCCGGGGTCTGATGACCGACCTGAAAATGGGCCGCAAAAAGGGCGTCAATGCGGAAACCGCTCAGAAAATCGCCTCCTATTTTGGTGTGTCCGTGGGCTATTTGCTGGGACAGGAAGGGAGTGGATCCGTGGCAAACGGTTCAGCACAATCACCTGACATCCTTGATCAGGTAGACGTTGCCTTTTACGGTGATTTCAAGGAATTGGACGAGGAACAAAAGGAAGCTGTCCGGGATATGGTTCGCTTAATGCGGGAAAGGCGGGCAGCAAAGCAGAGGAACTAGCCGTGTTTGAAATGTCAAATTTTTACCATTACTGCAAAGAAAATCAGGTAGACGTGATCCCCTTTGCAGGATGTCCCCAGCCGGGCGCCACCATTCGGGACGGTGGCTGTTACGCGATCTTTCTGGATTTCACCAAGATCCGCTCTACTCGTCTGCTGCGGGGCGTATGCTATCATGAGATGGGCCACGCCGCCACCGGCGCACTGCACAAGGTGGACAGCCCTTTTGAGCTGGTGGAACGCAGCGAATACCGGGCAAACCGCTGGGCGGCAGAACACTATTTGTCCGAACAGGACTTCCGGGCCGCCTTTGCGGAAGGATACACCGAACTATGGCAGCTGGCCGAGTATTTCGACCTGCCGGAATCGGAAATTCTGTCTGCCCACGCCTACTGGTCTGAATGCAAAGGCATCGATTTTAACCAAACATAAAGATCCGCCCCGCAGAGGGGGCGGATCTTTTACATATTGGACTTGATGGCAGAGATCAGAATGTCACCGGCCACTACCCGGTCCTCTGCAGCAAAACCGCTTTCAAAGTTATCGGAATACAGTACCTGCGCGTTGGGCGGGAATTCGTCATCTCCCTCCCAGACTATGATCTGCATCCGGTTACCGCCAATCAGGTTAAACTCATAACCCGCGTCGCCGTGCTTCACCGGAACCGCACCCATTTTTTCGGCTGCTTTCCGGAACCCATCCACCCGGGTTCCCAGCGTAAAGGCTGCCCGGGTCAGCACTCTTCCCGTATAGGGCTTGATATACATTTCACCCCAGGGCATTTCCCGGAAGGTCTTCCACTGGCCCTGCCACGGCACATCCCTGCTCTCCAGCAGATAGCGCAACAGGAAGGTCTGGGTAGGCAGAGGCGGAACCGGGCCGCCGTCCAGCGCCCGGATGGCGTAAATCGGATGGGCTACTGCAAAATCCCGGCTCAGCAGGTTTACATAAAATTCTTTACCGTCCCATTTCACATCTGCAAAGCGCTCTGCAACCTGCGCCGGATCCAGTGTGCGGAACTTCTCTTCATAAAACGCAAAGGGTACTTCTTCTTTGTGATTTTCGATCTGCATATTACATCTCCTGCTTACTGTTGGGGAACAGTCTGGCATCCGTATGGGGCAGGAAACAGGCTGCCACAAAGGCATCCATATACCCCGGATGGGTACTCAGCTCCAGATAGGTCATATTGGCACCTACCTCCGTACACTTGGCGATGGCCTCATCGCTCATCACCATGGCATAGGCACCGGTCAGGCTGGAATTGCCGATATAGGTATATTTCTCCAAATCAACATCCGGCAGCATACCGATATTGACGGAGTTCTTCATATTGATACCGGAGCCGATACCGCCTGCCACATACACCTTATCGATCATGTCGGGGGTCATATCCACCGCGCTGAGCATGGTGTCGATGGCGGAGAAAATAGCACCCTTGGCTCGGATAAAGTTGTCGATGTCCACCTCGTTGATGGACACTTCCCGGCCGGTCTCAGACTCCTGTGCCGTTGCCAGCACATAGCGTCCCATGCCGTGCTGATCCCGCTTGACTCTGTTCCCCTCCCGGACGAACAGGCCTCTGGCGTTGATAATACCGCAGCGGAACAGCTCGGAAATAATATCGATGATGCCGCTGCCGCAGATGCCCACGCACTTCTGGCCCTCTTCACCGATCACGGTCAGTGTAGGCTCCATGGAAACCTTGTCAATGACGCAGGCTTCCACCGCGCCGTCGGTGGCACGCATACCGCAGGAGATATCGCCGCCCTCAAAGGCAGGGCCTGCGGAGCAGGCGCAGCTCATCAAAAAGTCCCGGTTGCCGAATACGATCTCGCCGTTGGTGCCCAAGTCGATAAACAGGCTCATTTCGTCCTTGTCCCAGAAACCGGCGGCCAATGTACCGGCGGTAATGTCGCCGCCCACATAAGAACCGATGTTAGGGGCGATCACCACCGGTGCCAAGGGGTTAGCAGGCAGCTTCAGATCACCGGCCAGCAGACCTTCCCAACCAAAGAAGCTGGGGATGTAAGGCTCCATGCGGACGCTTTCCGCATCCACACCCACGAACAGGTGGTTCATAGTGGTGTTAGCACCTACACTTAAGCGCAGGATGCTGCGGGCGGAGATATTTGCCTCCCGGCACAGATTAGCAATGATAGGTGTCAGTGTTTCCTTGACGATGGCATCCTGCAGCTTTTTCTTGCCGCCGGTACGGCCCTGCTCGATGATCCGGTTGATCACATCCGCGCCGTAGCGGATCTGGCCGTTGCCGGAAGAGCCCTTTGCAAGCAGCTTACCGGAGGTCAGATCAGCCAGCACCATGGTCACGGTGGTGGTGCCGATATCAATGGCGCAGCCCACGATAGCAGTATCCTCCGGGCCGCAGATTTCCTTACATTTAAAGGCCTCGCCCTTCAATTCACCCTTGACGCAGACAGTCCAGTTGTGCTGCCGTAAGGTGGTTGCCAGCTTGACCATCACTGCAAAGGGGATCTCTACAGCCGCCACGCCCAGTGCATCCTGCAGCGCCCAGGTCAGCCGTTCGTTGTCGGGCATGGTGTCATCCAGCGTCGGCTCTGCCATAGTGACCACTACAGAGCGGTAATTATTTTCAAACCGGATGCCGCTTTCCTTCAGCTGCCGCTGGCAGTCCTCAAAAATAGCGATCTCCTTGGGAGAAGACAAATCTGCGGTTTTCATGCGGCTCTGGTAAGCGCTGGCAATATCCGGCACAAAAACCGTGCAGTCGCCCACGACCTTGCAGTTGCAGGAAAGCCGCCAGCCGGCTTCATATTCCTCGCTGGTAATGTGGCGGGAGGGGATGGTCTCCAGTTCTCCCTCTACAAGCTTCACGCGGCACTTACCGCAGGAGCCGTTACCGGAGCAGGGGGCATCGATGGCCACATTGGCCCGGCGGGCCAGCTCCAGCAGATTATCACCGGCGTTACATTCAATTTGAACGAGGCTTGCACCCTCAATTTGGAAGGTTACTTTCATTGGGACTTTCCTTTCGTGGATTTATCTTCTGAATGAGCAAAAACACCCGTATCCCACGGCAAATCACCATCAGGGAGGGTCAGATCCGGTCTGACTTCCCGAAGGAACTGCTTAAATTCCTCAAAGGTGCCTTTTGTGAAGCCGTTGGGATCCAGCATCACGCCGTTGCGCTTGCCGATCATCAGCACATAGCTATGCTTCAGCTGCACAATCCGGACGATTTTCCGGTATTCGACGGTAATATGTACCATGCCCTCGTGCAGCTCTATGGTATCACCGAAGGTGATCACCGTTTCCGGCGGCACACCGTCGTTCTGCTTCTTTGCATGACGGTGAGACATCCATACATACCAATGGGGCAAAAAAGCCAGCATCAAGAGGATCAAACCTAACCCGATCAGTTGCGGCAAAACCTCATAGTCTGTGGTACCCAGCATATACAAGCCAAAAAAGGCAGCATATACCACCCAGGATATCACAAGCATAGGCAATCTGGGTCCCACCATATATTTTCTTGCAAATTCCACAAATCTTTTGTGGGAGGGGAAATACCTTACTTCAAAACGCGGTTCCATCTTTCATTTCCTCTTTCGGAGAAGGCGCGGCGGGGGATGCCCGCGGCGCCGGGATTCTAACCTAAATCAATTACAGCAGGCTTTCCATGCCCAGAACGGGATGGTTCTTCTCGGTCAGCCATGCCAGCAGCTCTTCGCCATCGGTGGTAATTGTTTCATCCGCCACCAGATCGGTGAAGTTTTCAATGCCGTACAGTTCAAATGCGGTCTTATTCAGACGCTCTGCCACATCGTCCTTCAGTTCCTTGGGCATCCAGACGATACGCTCGATACCGCCCTCAGCGGAGATGAACTTCTTGGAGCTGATGAAGTGACGGCCGTGACCCATGTAACCGGGGGTCTGAACACCGCCGCCGGTGCAGGATGCCAGTTCGCCGAAGGTCATGCCGGCAGGAGTCATGCCCTTGAACTCACGGTTAACCACGATAAAGCCGCCGGACATAGGCTCGATACCGCAAATACACTCGAAGCAGCCGCAGGAGGTCATAGGATCCTCGAGAATGGAGTACAGGGTGACGGATTCCACAGCGCCGTGGGTAGCGTCGGCAATGGCCTTGTCAACGGATGCGAACCGGCCGGTACGCTCGTCGGTGCAGCCTTCCTTGAAGATAGGCTGGCAGGGACCGTTGGGATCCAACTCGTTGGTAGCCTTGGCATCCAGCCAGGAAACAGCGCCGCACAGGCCCAGACGCTCGGGTGTGACCACGCAGCAGTGGGCGGGAGCGAAGGACTGGCACAGAATGCAGGTGTAGTAACGGTCAACGGCCTCGTCGGTCATGGATGCCAGACGGTCATCTCTCTGGGCATAGCGGGGAACCGCGATCTCGTCACGGAACTTGCCTGCTTCCACAGGCTCGGTGATCAGGGTGATCTGGCACTTGTCAACGACAGCGTCGAACTCGTCCATAATCATGACGTACAGCACTTCGGCAAAGTGCTTCAGCCGCAGACCGGCCTCAAAGGCAGCGTTGCTGACACGCACGCGAACCTGATTGCGCTGACCGGTGTGCATCACGCCTTCCATGTAGTTGAACCATGCGTGGAACTTACGCTCAATAACGCTCTCGAAGTCCACCTGCATCTTCTTGCCGGCAACTTCCACATAGGTAGCCAGCGCCAGCTCGGCAGCACCGTCCAGATCCGGGCCGACAATGGTGATCTTGTGGTCCTCGATCTCGTTCATTTCCCGCATGACCACCAGCTCAGCGGTGGGGTTCTTGCCGGAATAGAACTCGTTATGCATATCGGACTTACGGATGATCTCGCCCTCAAAGGCAGCGGCAAATGCCACGGGAATGGGCAGCTCCTTGACCTTGATCTTGATCTCACGCAGCTCCAGAGACTTCTTTACAGTCTGGGTATGGTCGCAGACGGATTCCAGCGCACCGGGAACCTGATTCTCGCCCAGATCGATGTCCACCACCACGGGGAAGCCCAGCGCGATAGCACCGGCACCGGCGGAAACCACAACAGCGTCGATAGCGCCGAAGGTATTGACAAAAGCGGGAACTCTGTTCTTGGTGTACTCCAGCAGGCCGCCCAGATCGCCGGGCTGAATGTTGCCGAAGATCAGTGCCGCACGCACCGCAACGGTGACTACATGGATCACGCTGGTCACATCATGGCCCAGAGGAATCACACGCAGCTCCAGACCCATCTTCACGCCGCCCTCGGCGCACTGCTCGATCACATCGCCTACCAGGAAGGTCATAATGCCCTTGGACTGATAGTCTTTCACTACATTCACAACATCGGCGGGATTCTCAGCCTTGCCCAGCACAACGGCTACGCCGGGGATATCGCCGGTAACCAGCGGAACACCCAGAGAGCGGATGATGGGGTCGGGAACAAAACCGATGCCGGTCTCGTTTTCATAGGGGTTGCCGCCCTCAACGTACTTAAGGCCTTCGATAATTTCAGCACCCACTGCAGTTGCAAGGCCGGCATTCAACGCCTGACCCAGATCCTCCTGATTGGTAATCAGGCTCTTCAGCACGCCGACACAGGCGGGCAGGTCACCCAGGGTCTTGACCTTTACACCGGTTGCGGCATAAATGGTGGGGAAATAATAAGCGGTATCGGGGAATGCAATCTCTTTTTCCGGGCCGTACTTGGCAATGGCATCGTTGACTGCACCCTCAGTCAAACCGGCTACCGCATTGGAGCCGCCATAGATCAGATCAGTTAATACGCTCATGTTTCATTCCTCCAGTTAATTATATTATAGAAAGTCCGTTCCGGACTGGATATACAATTTTATGATAGGATTGGCACATATAAGCAAATCGGCCGGGAGGGAGTGTTCCCTCCCGGCCATAAAACGCGGGGATAATCGTACTCTTACAGATCCAGGTAGGAGTCGGAGTACAGAACGTTGTTCTTGAAGATGTCGCAGGACTTGATGGTTTCCATCAGCCGCAGGTCGTTGGGGTTGACGATAGCGGAGGTCAGACCCTGCATCATGCACATTGCCATCAGAGTGGCGTCCATGATGGGACGGACGTTCTTGGGAGCGCCGTTGGAGTTGTTGGACAGACCACCGGTGGACTTCAGGCCCTTGTCGGAGAACATCTTGATAGCCTCCAGAACCTCCATCTGCTTGTCCTGCATACCCTTGACAACCAGGAACAGGGGGTCGAACCACAGGTCGTCGGAGGTCATGCCCAGAGACAGACCGCGCTCGAGCATGTTGTCGCAGTGCATCTCGCGCTCAGCGTTGTCCTTTGCGATACCGTCAGCGGAGCACAGAGCGATACAGATAGCATCGTTGGCAGCAGCCAGATCAATATAGCCGATACGGGAGCCGGCGTCAGCGGAGTTGACGATAGGCTTGCCGTTGGTACGGTTGTAAACCTTGATACCGGCTTCGATAGCCTTCATGTTGGCAGTATCCAGAGCCAGAGGAACATTGTCGAAGTTCTCCTGCAGCAGCTTGACAGCCCACATCATACGCTCGGGACCGTCCTTCTCAGCAGGTCCGATGTTCACGTCCAGATAGGTAGCACCGGCCTTGATCTGAGCAGCGGCACGCTCCAGAATGGGAGCGGGATCGCGCTCGTCCATAGCCTTGCGGATAGCGGGAGCGATGCAGTGGATACGCTCGCCGATGGTAACGAAGGTCTTGGACTCGGGGTTGTAGCCCTTGTACTTGACGCCCATGTCCACAATCTCGATCTTGGGAACCTTGGTCTCCAGCAGTTCCTCGAAGGACAGCTCCTTGACCTCGGTGGTAGCAGTGCTGGCAGCCTTGGCAGCATTCTCGGCAGCGGCGGCAGCGGCAGCAGCCTCGTACTCCTTATCCTTCAGGTACTTGGGCAGCTGAACAGCTTCCAGAGGACCGACAACGACGTTCCAGTTGGGCAGCTTCTCCTGAATCTCGCCCTTCATAACGGCAACCTTGCCGGGGATAATCAGAGTGCGGTTCTTGATCTTGTTTTCCAGGTCCAGCTCATCGAAGGTCTTCTTGATGGTGGAGGAGGAGAACTTACCGGCAGCCCAGGCAGTCAGAACGGACATGCCGGAAGCGTCGGAAATGACCAGATTGACGGGTGCGCCGGAGCGCTCCATTTCGCCGGAGACCAGGAAGTAGGTCAGGGCGAAGCCAACGGTCAGAGCAACGGGTGCATTCTCGTCAGCGCCGTTCAGGGGGTAAACCTTAGCTTCCACCTTCATGGGCTTCTGAGGATCGGTGAAGATGTTCTGGCGCAGGCCGTACAGAGGCAGAGCCTGAGCGTAGGACATGTTGGACATCACGATGATGGAGCCGTACTTCTCGGTGAACAGAGCGGCGAAAGCGGTCTGCAGGCGGTCGTCGCCCTTAGCCAGCTTAGCCAGGTTCACGATGGAGGGATAACCGAAGCTGCGGTCGCCATCCTTAATAGCGGTGCGGCGCACCAGAACAGCGTTGGCGAATGTCTCCTTCACGGTCTTGCCGGTCACATCCAGAACCAGGTTCTTGTTGCCCTTGGCTTCCAGATTCTTAACCAGATCGTACAGGTCGGACAGGCTCTCAGCCCAAACGCCCAGAGCTACGCCCTTGGCGGTGGCCAGCTCGTTCATAGCTTCCCAGTTGGCGGGGGTAGCGCCGTCCAGAATCACGTCCTTGCCGCAAACTTCCAGAGCAGCCTTGGCGCACTCTACGTCCCAGCACTCCAGAACCAGAGCGCGGCCGGTAGCGGCAGCCTTCTTGACCAGCTCAGCGTAAACAGCGGGATCAGCCTGGTTGTTGGCAACCTGTATGAACTCCACGTACATACGCTCGCCGATACGCTCGTAGTCGACCTTCTGGATCTCAGCCAGCTTGGCGTCTACAGTAGCCTCGTCCATGCAGGTGCAGACGGAGACTGCGAACAGGTTCTTATTGACCAGGGTCTTCTCGTGACGGAACAGAACGGTTTCGCCGCCCAGCTTGTGTTCGCCAACGGAGATAGTCTTCATGGCGGGGGCAGTCTGCTCGTTGAGCATAGCCTTTGCGTCGTCAGAGAAGTAGGGGCACTTGTCGATTTCCACAGCGCCCTGTGCCACCTTCATGCAGAATGCCATACAGGTGGGGCTGCCGCACTCCTTACAGTTCTTCTTAGGAGACAGCTTAAAAATATCAAGACCTTTCAAAGCCATTGTATGTATCCTCCTTTAGACCAGTTCCGTGATGAACTTCTTGATGGTTGCCACAGAAGCGGGATGGCGCAGCACAACGGCATCAGCACCGCCGGTCAGGTCAGCAGCAGCGGTAGCAATTTCCATGCTGATAGCGCGCTCTTCCCGGTCGCCCCAAGCGGGCTCATCCTCTTCGGAAGCAGTGGATTCCTTCACGCCCCAGGTATCCAGAGCAACAGCTGCCAGAATGGGCATCTGCAGGTCGGCATCGGACTGAGCCAGAGCTGCCAGACGGATACGGTCGAAGGTGGAAGCGGCGTACTCGTAGCCGTAACCAACGGCTGCGGTACCGATATCCATAACAACGGATTCGGGATTCACGTTCAGGCCCTTCAGCATGATGTTCAGCTGCTTGGCCAGGTTAATGTCGTCAGCGGTCTCAGCACCAACCTTCTGACCGTTAGCCAGAGCAACGGAAGCGCCCACAGTCTTGTAGTTCTCGTTCTTGGCGGACATGACCAGAATGTTCTTGCCCTGCAGAGCCTCGGAGATCTTGGTGAACAGCTCACTGTCCTTCTCCAGATTCTTGCAGCCCATAACAACGATGGGCTTGGAAACAGCCTCGGCCACAGCCTTGGCGTCAGCGACACACGCCTCAACGGAACGGTTCTGACCGTTGGGGTCAGCGGACTCAAAGTTCAGGCAGATGAAATCTGCGCCTTCCACGGTCTCAGCCTTCTTTGCGAAGTCTGCCATGGTGGTGCAGCCGGCATAGAACTCCTTCAGACCGGGGACATCCCACTGGGAAGCCAGGTCGGAGACTTCAACGCCGATCTTCGGTGCATGCTCGATGGCAGCATCAAAGGTGTAGAAGGGCAGCACGTTCTGGCCGCCGATGACGATTGCCTGGTCACCGGTACCCAGAGTCACGGCATTGATCTTGCCGTTGTAGGGCTGCGTCTTAGGTGCGAAAGACATTGTTAGTTTCCCCCTTGTAAAATAGTGAATGTTTTTTATAGTGAAAAGTGAAGTTGCTGTGCCGCACTTGGCCGCAGGAGCGCCTTCGCTTTCAATCTACCGTAGTTACAGGCCCAGCTTCTGCATGATGCCTGTTAGGGCAGTCTTGACAGGATTGCCGGCAGGCAGCTTGGCGGAAGGTTCGCCGTTGCAGTCGCAGCGGTACACGCCTTCGTCCTGAGGCAGAACGCCCAGCAGCTCCAGACCGTGCTTTTGAATTTCTTCTAAAACACCCGCATCCAGCATGCCGCCGGGTGCCCGGTTTACGATCAGGCCCAGCTTGCCGGGCTTCAGATCCATTTCGCCGATCATCTCCGCCACGCGGGCTGCCGCCTGAATACCACGGCGGGAGCAGTCGGAGATCAGCAGCATGGTGTCCACATGGGGCAGTGTGCCCCGGGCCACATGCTCCAGACCGGCCTCGTTGTCCATCACGATATATTTGTAATTTTTGGCATATTTGTCCACCTGGGATTTCAAAACGCCGTTGACATAGCAGTAGCAGCCTTTGCCCTGGGTGCGGCCCATGACCAGCATATCGAAGTCATCCTCTTCGATCAGTGCGGAATTGAACTTGAACTCCGCGTAATCCGCCTTGGTCATACCGGCAGGGATCGTTCCCTTCAGTTCCGCCTGCGCCATTTCCTCACGGATCTGGCCCAGACTTGTCTCCACCTCAACGCCCAGCACCTCGTTCAGGTTGCTGTTGGCATCCGCGTCCACGACCAGAACCGGCCCCTGCTTTTTGCTGCAGAGGTAGTCCACGATCATGCCGCTGGTGGTAGTCTTGCCTACGCCGCCCTTTCCGGCCACTGCAATAGTGTGCGGTGTTGCCATAAGTACTTAGCTCCTTAATTCTGGTTTGCGCTTTGTATCATTTTATGAATGGGCATACTGCCCCCATAGCGATACAACGATATCGTACCATATTTATCGTATAAATTCAACCACTATTTAAAGCATTCGCAAATTTTTTCACACTTTGCGGCTTTTTGCGGCAAATTTGTATTTATCTTTCGATTGCAAATACCAATGTAGGGGCCGACGCCCTCGGCGGCCCACCCAATATTTTATACAAAATATTAGGATTTTCGAAGAAAATAATAAATGATTGCCGTTGGCAATGCGGTTTTGCATAGCAAAA
>JAZNPV010000096.1:0-4507 GCA_045589835.1 Faecousia sp. | reverse complement strand
CATGTTCGCGAGTGTGTGAAGCGTGAGGTCAAGATGCGTGTATGTAAGAACTGTCTGCGATACTTTGCTGTAACCAGAAAGGCCAGCACCGAGTACTGTGACCGTGTCTGCGACAGCAAGGGCCGCACTTGCCGAGAAATCGGTGCCATCAATACCTGGACACAAAACAAGCGTGATGATGAGGTGTTCAAGGAATATCGCAGAGAGTACAAGAAACGCTTTGCACGCATCAACGCCGGTAAGCTAACCAAGAGTGCGTTCTACGCCTGGAGCGAAGAAGCCAGACGAAAGAAAGAGGACTGCGACAACGGTGTGATCACCGCTGAGGAGTTCTCGCAGTGGCTGAAGGAGTCGTAACGAAATAAACGAGCAGAGGATCAAGTAACGATAAACTTGATCCTCTGCTTTTTCTTTGAATATGGCATCGCAAACTACTATTAATTGTTTGTACAATCTGAGCTATGGACTCCGTGCAGAATCCACTCTTCATCGTAACCGAACTCCAGTGCAATCAGCTTTGCCAGGGAATGCGCCATTGTTTCAGGGCGGTTTTTGGAATTCCCCGTCAGCAAATAGATGTAGTTTTCCGTAATGCTGAGTCTTGCGGCAAATTCTTTTTTCGTCAGCTTTTGTTCCTTAATGATCTGATTCAAGCGGGCGGCCAAGTTCATTTCGTTCCGTCCTCCTTCTCCTGGCGCATCAGTGCAGCATACCGCAGTAGTTCTTTGCGGGAAGAGACACTGAGTTTATCGTAGATGTTTCTGTTATGGTACTTCAGTGTGGTTTCTTTGATATCCAGAATCGCCATGATCTCTTTGGCGCTCTTTCCGTCCAGATAATGATTGAACACGAGCTGCTCGGTGGGAGTCAGCGTTTTGAGATTATCAAGGAATACCCGATAGTTGTCGGGATCAATTTCTGTCTTTCGGGAATAGGCCAGTCGGCTGATCTCTGTCTGTGCCTTTTGATGTTCATCCTGCAGTTCATCCATTTGCTGCTGTTGCTGCTTCAGCACAAGGTCGTGTTCACGATCCTTCTGCGCCAGGAAATCGAACAAGTCGCTGATCTCGGTGTAGACATCATTACCGTTGCTGTCGCCGTATGCGCTCTTTTTGATCTGGTCGAATGCTTGGTTGACGGGGCGCAGATATTGACGGCTGATCACCGCGGAAGCGACCACACTGATCAGGAGCAGGGCGATAATGATATAGGTGAAGTAAGAAGCATTACCCTTTACCGCCGTATGCAGGATTTCCTTCGGCATCAGGATCGAAGCAGACCACTGCTGTCCCTCATAGGGGGAGCCATTGGGATATAGATGCAGTCCGGCAGTCTTTCCACCGTATTGCTCCTCTCCGCCAGCATAGTGGTGGAAGTCATCGTGGGTTTCTTCTTCTGCAAGATCGAATTCCCATCGTGTTCCGGTAAGATAGGTATTGCCTGCGACCAATCCGTTGGAGGTGCAAAGACCACTTTCGCACTCAGGAGCCATGACAGTAAAAATGTTTTCAAAGCTGCCGCCCTCCGGTGTGTAAAGGGCTTTGAACATCCGGTCGCTGACTTCCAGACCGCAGAGACCGAACACGTCGCCCTCCGATGTACGCAGTGGAACACAGAGCAGGAAACCCGCCTCGCTGTTTCCTTTCAGCACGATTCGTCCGGACCAGTAGTACAGGCGGGACAGGTCAAGCTCCGGATTGTTTCTCGCTGTATCCATGACTTCTGTGAAGAAGTTCTGATCCGTAATATCAAACTCCATTTTCCACTGCCCGAGCAGCATGATTCCGTTGTCACGGGCGATCTGCGCGGGACCACGCAGATAGTGGAGCTGTACGCCCACGGCATCCGTTGCTGTGGGCTGTGTTTTTTTGATGAACACACCGGCTTTTGCCGTTTCACTGTTGCTGGTGATGCTTGCATCCAGCATGACGAAAGCGCCGCCGCAATAACGGTTGTTGACGGTGGATACAAGCGTATTCATATACTCCGAAAGAAGCGGTTCGAGAAGTTCTGGTTTCTCCCATAGCTCATCAGCGGTGATTCCATACTCATCGAAGAAATCCTCGCTGCGCTCCGTCAGGTCTTCTGCGATAGAAATACCGCCCAGAGAAAGCCGTCCAAAATCTTCGTTGATTTTGTCCGTGATGATTGCCAGTTCGGTGTCGATATGGCTTTTTACCGCCTTTGCCTCCTTGCCTGTGATTCCAAATAGGCTGAGCAGCAGCGCAAATATCAGCACAAGAGAAATGGAAACGAGCATGAAAAAGAGCAGAAGTCTGCGGTGCAGAGTTGTTCCTTTTCTGCCGCGTTCTTTTTTCCATAATGCAAGCGCTTGCTTGAACATAAGGCACGACACCTCCTTTCATCGAAGCATCCTTATAATTACTTTCTCAATTCTTTCAGCACCTCAGAGACCGGGAAGATTTTATCGATCCCCTCCATATACCTGTTGCGATGCTCCGACAGCACTTCTTTGAACCTTTCTTCAAATGCATCACTATCGCTGTCAAAGCTTGTATAGGTCGGTGCGGTGAAGAATCTGTAGTCTTCATACATAGAGAGAACGCTGGTCAGCATTTTCCTGATGCGAGGATCTTCCACAGTATCCATGTGGATACCGAGCTCTTCCTCAAAGGCCTGCCTGGTAACGGGAAGATAACCGGTATTGGCAACGAAGCTCATATTCTGCTCGGGCGCCGTGAGCCATTTGATGAATACGCCTGCGGCATATTCCTTCTTTTCCTCTGACTTGGCTACCATCAGACCACCGCCGCGCTGGAGGGCGGTCTTTGTGCCGTTTTCGAAAACAGGATACGGGAGAATGCTGTACTCCACACTTTCAACCGTTCCGTCTGCATAGGTGATGGTGTCGCCATAGAACAGGATACCCGCAGAAGAGCCGGTGGAGCAGACAAGGTCACCGGTTTTGGAGAGATCGGAGGAATAGCCGTCATAGATGGCAATGCCACCCTCGACCGCAGGGGCGTAGACTGTTTCAAAAATATAGGTGAAATTGTCGCCATCCAGAGAAAGCGCTTCGCCGTCGAAGATGCTGTCACCCAGCTGCGCCATGCCGACTTCGGCAAAGTTGAACCAGGAGTCAGCGGCATAGAACTGCTTTCCGCCGCTCCATTCATAGTACATTTCGGAAAGCTCCGCGATTCCCTCAAAGGTGGAGAGCATATCCGCAGAGACACCGGTGGCAGCGGCAAAACGGTCGAACAAGGTTTGGTTGACATAAAGAACTTCCGTGGACTTCGCAATGGGAAATACGTACAAACCGCCATCCGACAGACGACCTTCCTCAACAAAGGCTTCCACATAGGCGGAGAGTTCATCTTCGGTGAAGTAGTTATCCAGGTTGGCAAGCAACCCTTTTTCCTGAAACAGGATCGCCAGCTTGGGATAGCCTGTAAAGATATCCGGCATATCGGGCGCGCCTGGATCGCCGTTGACGATCATCGTCAGGCTCTTGTCCAGCTCAGAACTTGAGGAAATGGCGGTAACGTCGATGACGATTCCCTGCTCCTTGCCAACGGTGGAGTTGAACTGATCGATCAGGTAGTCCATGGCCTGCTGCATATCTCCACCGTAGTTGTGCCACATGGCCAAGGTCACAGGCTCTTTGGGATTCAGCGGTGATGTGCTGCCGCATCCGGAAAGGCACCCTAACAGGAACACCAGAGCCAGGATCAGCGCGATTGCTTTTTTCATAGCGTATTCCTCCGTTCTAATAGGTCACCCATCCAAATTCCCATCCTTTTTTGAAAAGAAGCAGGAAAATTTCTCGTTTCCCCATCCTTTTGGGGGTTTGGTATGGGGACAATTTTCAAAAAAGCTCGTATGATTTGGCCATAAGTTACTCAGACGAAAAGGGACGGCCGGACAATACGAGTATTTCCATATTTCTATTACACCACAAAAACTTGAAAAATTCAAGGCTTCATTTGGGAAAAGCACAACACTTTCTGCGGCGAAAGGAGGTTTTTACAAATGGCAATGAAAGACCATGCAACCGCCAAGTACAGAGTCATTGCCGATTCAGGAGGGAGCCGTTATCGTTTTTTCTGTGATGTATCCGGCATGGCCTTATGTACCACAAATCCGATTCGTGGAGACACCCAGAAAGAGGAACTGAAAATAGCATGGGAAACAGAAGGCAGACAGCATTTTAATCGCTGCAGCAAATGTGGCAAATGGGTCAGTGACCCCATGTATAACGCAGATATGCTCCAGTGTGTGGATTGTGCGCCCTGGCAGGAAAAACCCAATTACTGCAGTCATTGCGGCAAGCCGATCTCTCCCTCAGCCCGATACTGCAACGCATGCGGAATGCGCCTTCGTTACGGGGAGGTGGTGTGATGACTGCCGAAAAGCTGGAGCAGAGCCGACAGAAAAATATGGCGTACTACGGTTTCGGCCCGTCTGCCATGAAGCTGCTTCGGGTATGTACTGTATGCGGCAACCCTGCACCGCCAGAGAAAAACTTTTGTGTCGAGTGCGGACA
>JAZNPV010000095.1:0-2205 GCA_045589835.1 Faecousia sp. | reverse complement strand
TCAGTGCCTGCAGTTGGTCTTTCTCTGCCGCCCTGTATGCTGATCACCAGTAAGAAAGATAAGCTCTGCGGATATACCAAAGACCTTTCGGCGGCATTGGATCGCTGCGGTACACCTCATAAGCTGAAAAACTATGGAGATGATCCGAATCTTTATCATGCATTCTGTGTGTTTGAACCGGAGCTCCCGGAAAGCAGAATGGTCATCCATGATATTTCCCTTTATTTTCGGGAGAACTAACTATTTTACAATTGGAGGAATATGAAATGAAAACCAAGATTATTAAAGCTGTCAGTGTCCTTGCCGCTATGGCCTGTCTTCTGTGCTTCCCTGTAAAAGCCTCTGCTACCGCGCAGCAGGGTACCAATGGTACAGAACTGGAAGTTGTTCAGGCGCAGCAGCTGGAGATCCAGCTCGGTCAGGCATGGACCGGCGTAGAGTTCCAGCTTCGTACCGATGCCGGTAAGTATCCGGATCCCATTCCTGTGGGTGAGGACGGAGTCCTGCGGGTTGAAATTGGCGGCAGCGAGAATTACCTGCTGACCTGCCTGGCTTCTCAGGTAGAGGTACCCAGTCCCGAGGATCTGGAAGCAGCGGAAGAGACCGCAGATCCTGAGGCAACCATTGCTGAAGGCACCGATGCGACTGAAGCTGTGACCACTGAAGCTACTGAGGAATCCCAGGCTGTAACCGAAAGTACGGATGCACCTGAGGTTACCGTTGACGTTACTGACCCCGATGCCCAGAATGAACCTGCCATGATCGGCAATGTACCTGTTGCTCACGTTGTCATTTTTGTTGGTGGCCTGGTCATCGCCATTGCTCTGCTGGTGTTCATGCAGATGCATCAGAAGAACCGTCAGGCAGCAGATGCTGAAGATGATGATGACGGAATTTAAAAGAAAATGAGTCTGGAAGTTAAATAAAACTCTGAGTTATTAACAAAAAGTAAACTATTTAGATATATAACTAATAGTTATTGACAACGGTATATACTCATGCTAATATAAACTCAAGGCAGGGACTTGCACCCAGGTCATCGGTACGCCGGTCAGAGCTCCCGACGTCAGACGTCACCAGAGGGTGTGCGGAAATCGGTGCGGATGTCAGCGATGAGCGATCCACAATGGTGCAAGTTCAACTGAATATTAGCCGGAAGGTTGCTTCCCACAGATATGCTGTGTCATGACCAGCATGCTGTGGTGTAAGGAACCTTCCGGCTTTTTTTATTTGTCTGGAGGATATTAACATGAGGAAAAAGAAAAAGACCTCTCTGAAGTGTGCACCCAGATGTCCGTATTGCGGGGCAGTTGCTCAGTTAAGAAGTGCAGACGGTATCTACTTCGATAATTCCAAAGATGCTATGCTTTATGTATGTAAGAATTACCCGACTTGTGACGCTTACGTCCGCGTTCATCCGGGTACCACGATCCCTATGGGTTCGCTGGCCAACAGGAAGGTTCGAGCTTTACGGGCTGAGGCTCATAAGCATTTCAATAAGATCTATCTGCGTGGAATCATGAGCAGGGAAGAAGCTTATGAATGGCTTTCTGCTATGCTTGGCATTCCCATTGGCAATACGCATATTGGTCAGATGGGTGAGTATTACTGCCAGAAGGTGATTGATGAATCCAAAAAACTGCTGGCAGCCCATGCTAAGCGCTCTTTTCGTAACGGGTGCGAAGGGAGGCTCGCCAGATGCAGCTGACGGATGATCAGAGACAGATCGTTGAAGAGAATATGGGTTTGGTTGGAAAAGTAATTGGAGACAAAGTCCATAATCTCAATCAAGGCATCAATTACACTTACGATGATCTGTTTCAAATTGGATGTATCGGGTTGTGTAAGGCTGCTGCGACAGACAAAGGTGGGTGCTTTTCTACCTATGCATACAGACTGATTTGGAATGAGATTTGCGATTTCCTGATTCGTGCATCCAGAATGGAGCGGATTCAGTGTTCTTATGAAGAATCCTGGAGCCAGCAGAGTCAAGAAAAGATAATGAATGAGAATTGCCTGGAGCTTTTGGAACAAAAGATGCTTCTGCAGACAGCCAAGGATCGTGCTTCCGGTACTACATCAAAGGGAATTACCTGTTTGGAACTATCTGCTCAGGGTTATACAAGTTCTGAAATCGGTATGTGTATGAACGCTACGCCATCCACCGTTAGAATGTGGATGACTGCTGCACGCCGCTTTCTGAAA
>JAZNPV010000094.1:0-70916 GCA_045589835.1 Faecousia sp. | reverse complement strand
TTCAGAAAGCCGATGCTAAGTATGCCTATAAAGCAAACTTCTCTGTCGCGGTACATGTTTGCAGACAATTCTTTCTTGGTAATGTATCTCCACCAGATGTTGAAGCTCTCATTTGCAAGCATGTTACTCCTATTCGACCAGACAGAAGCAGGCCTCGCAAAATGACCGTTAAGCACGCGGTTAGCTTCATCTATAGAGTAGCATAATTTCCGTGCTTTGAATAGTGATTTTTTAAGCGGATTTGCCAATCCGCTTACTTGTCATGCCTAAATTACAGAAAAGCGCATCCAAAACAGTTTCCTGTCTTGGATGCGCTCATTTTCTTTGCTTTACCCACGATACCCTGTCGTTAACTTAATGACATTGATGTTATCATTCGGGAGCTTTTTAGTTACTTCAGGATTTTTAAGTAGTCCAGAATGGACAATACAAGGCTAATTGTCAGGTACAGGTTAATCAGGCCGCCCAGAATGCTGATAATGATACCAAGAATAGGGATTAAGGCCAGCAGTCCGATCAAAGCGCTGACAACAGCACCCACAACGATATGTACGATGATATTGATGACCAGTGCGGTCACATCCTTCTTTTCAGCAAAGGCATAGGGAAAGTATTTTTTGAGCATTTCCATATGGTAACCTCCAAATTTTAGTATGTAATATAAATAGCATATTATGCAGGAAAATGCAAGAAAAAACTGTGACATATTCATGTTTTTTGCATAAGCTGAGTTGAGGTGATTGTATGTGGATTCCTTTTGGCAGACCGGAGGCCATCGCCCGGATCGCCGGATCGGAGGCGGCCCCATGTCTGTATGGAACGGTAAAGCTGTATCAGATGGGAAAAAATATACTGGTGGTTGCGGATGTTGGGGGACTGCCCTGCAGTGAAACAGGCATTTTTGCTATGCACATCCATTTGGGAAATAACTGCGGGGGAGAAGCGTTTGAGAATACCGGTTCCCACTATAATCCGGACGGAGCAGAGCATCCCGATCATGCGGGGGACCTGCCGCCCCTATTCTCCTGCGGTGGCAAAGCGTTTCTGGCCGTGCTGACCGACCGGTTTTGTATGCAGGAGGTGTTGGGCAGAACTGTGGTAATTCACAGCAGGCCGGATGATTTTCATTCCCAGCCTGCCGGTAACGCCGGGGAAAAGATCGCCTGCGGTGTGATATGTCCAGTTTAATTTTTGTAAAATTTTTGTGATAGGCTACCGCTGGTGCAATAATTGTGGTATACTGAACAAAAGGAGGGATCCCTATGAAGCTGACATTTTTAGGCGCTACCCATGAAGTGACCGGCTCCTGTGCATTGCTGGAAGCCTGTGGAAAGCGGATTTTAATTGACTGCGGCATGGAGCAGGGCGAGGATATCTATGAAAATTGCGATCTGCCGGTACTTCCCGGAGACATTGATGCAGTCTGCCTGACCCATGCCCATATCGACCATTCCGGTATGCTCCCGGCGTTGGTGGCAAAGGGATTCAAAGGCCCGATTTATGCAACGGAAGCAACCCAGATGCTGTGCGGCATCATGCTGCGGGACTCGGCCCACATTCAGGAGTCAGAGGCCCAGTGGCGGAATCGGAAAGCCCAGCGTTCCGGCGAACCTGCCTATGTGCCTGTGTATACTATGGCAGATGCGGAGCAGGCGATCCGGCAGTTTTCCACATATCCCTACGGAAAGACTTTTTCTGTATGTGACGGCATTACCGTCTTTTTTCTGGATGCAGGCCATCTGTTGGGCTCTGCCAGCATTTACATAACAGTGCAGGAGGGGACAGAGCGCCGTACACTGCTGTTTTCCGGTGATTTGGGTAATGTTGACCGTCCTCTGATCCGGGACCCCCAGAAGCCGGAAAACGCGGATTATGTGGTGATCGAGTCCACTTACGGTGACCGACTCCATGGAGCCCGTGCGGATTATCAGTCCCAGCTGACGGATATTTTGCAGCAAACCTTTGACCGGGGCGGCAATGTGGTCATACCGTCCTTTGCCATCGGCAGAACGCAGGAGCTGCTCTATCTGCTGCGTACCATTAAGAACAGCGGCGCTGTTCGGGGCCATGAGGGCTTTCCGGTCTATGTGGACAGTCCGCTGGCTGTGGAAGCCACAAGGATCTATTCTGCCGGTCTTACCGGCTACTATGACAAGCAGACGCTGGAACTGCTGGCACAGGGGATTGACCCCATTGCTTTCCCGGATCTGCGGCTGTCTGTAACCTCTGATGAATCCAAGCTGATCAATTTTGATAAAACACCAAAGGTGATTCTGTCTGCCTCCGGTATGTGCGAAGCGGGCCGGATCCGCCATCATCTGAAGCATAACCTCTGGCGCGCTGACAGTACGATTCTATTCGTTGGCTATCAGTCCGGAGGGACTTTGGGAAGAAAGCTGGTGGACGGTGCTGTTTCCGTAAAGCTTTTCGGGGAAGAAATCGCGGTACATGCGGATATCCGGGAAATGGACGGCATTTCCGGACATGCGGACCGGGATATGCTGCTGAACTGGCTGGGCAGCATGGATCAAAAGCCGAAGCAGGTCTTTGTGAATCACGGCGATGATACGGTTTGTGACAGCTTTGTAAATACGGTGGAAAGCCGCCTTGGATTTCCGGCAGTGGCACCCTACAGCGGTGACGGATATGACCTGCTCACCGGAGAATGCTTCCAGAAGGGGATCGTTACCCGGGTACAGAAAGGCTCGGGCCGTAAGCGGGCCAATGAGGTCTATGAGCGCCTGATTAAGGCCGGAAAACGGCTGACCAGACTGATCGAGGCCATGAAGGGTGCATCCAATAAGGAACTGGCCAAATTGACAGATCAGATCGATGCTTTGTGTGAAAAATTTAAACGGTAAAAATACGGGTCTGTTGCGTGTTTGAAACAGACCCGTGTTTTTATTTTGCGGAAAGATCTACGCTTTTGCGCAGAATGGTAAAGGCAGGTACCTGCCGGGGAAGCTGCATGTAAAACTTCATTTGGGGTGTTTTGGGCTCGGTCAGCACATTGCCCGCCATGTCCTGCATGGCAGGTACGGTTATGGGGAAAGGCGCGGTATCCGGGCCAACTGCTTCCAGTGCATCACCCTGTGCAAATTTATTGCGCAGGCTGCACAGGGCAAGACCGGTTTCGTCGCAGCTTTCCACAATGGCGCAAACCTGCCACTGACGGATGTAACGGGAATTTTCCGTGTACTGCCCCGGCTGTCCAAAGTAAAAGCCGGTGGAGTAGATTCGGTGGGACACATGATCCACTTCGTTCCGCCACACAGGATCCACAGGCCTGCCGGCGGCCAGATCGTCAATGGCGTGCCGATAAGCTCCGGTGACCACGGCGGCATAATAGGCGGATTTGGCCCGGCCTTCGATCTTGATACAATCCACACCTGCATCGGTCAGCTCCTGCAGGTGGTCGATCATGCACATATCCCGGGAATTGAGAATGTAAGAGCCCTTTTCATCCTCGTACACCGGGAAGTATTCACCGGGACGTTTTTCTTCCATCAGTGCGTACTGATACCGACAGGGCTGGGCACAGGCACCCCGGTTGGAGTCCCGCCCGGTCATGTAGTTGCTCAGCAGACAGCGGCCGGAATAGCTGACGCACATGGCACCGTGACCGAAAGTCTCGATTTCCAGCTCCCTGGGCGTCTTTTCCCGGATGGTGCGGATTTCTTCCAGATTCAGTTCCCGGGCCAGAACCACCCGCTGGGCACCCAGCTCATGCCACGCTTTTGCGCATTCGTAGTTGGCTACGGACTGCTGGGTGGAGATGTGCCGCTGACAGGCGGGGGCATATTTTCCCGCCAGCATGAAGGCTCCCAGATCCGCAAGGATCAGCGCGTCCACTTTGGCATCCTGCAGCTGTTCCAGATAGGCAGGCAGGTTTGCCATCTCTTCGTTGCGGGGCATGGTGTTCACAGTTACGTGGACTTTTACTCCGTGGTTATGGGCAAAGGTAACGGCCTGTGGCAGCTCCTCCGGGGTGAAATTCCCGGCAAAGGAGCGCATGCCAAAGTCGGTGCCTGCCAGATATACCGCGTCAGCGCCGTACAGAACGGCCATTTTCAGCCGTTCCATATCTCCGGCAGGACTTAACAGTTCTATTTTTCTCATACGATCAGTCCAAGGAGTTAATATAGTCGATGTTGTCCTCATGGCCCTCTTCCGTCTTTGCAAACAGGTGCTTGGCTGCATGGGGATTGTAAACATAGTAGTAATAGCTGGATTCCACAGGATCCAAAGCCGCGTCAAGACTGTTCCGGCCGGGATTGGAGATGGGTCCGGGAGGCAGCCCCTTATTGTTATAAGTGTTGAAGGGATGGATCATTTCCAGATCCGCCTGTGTCAGCGGTTTGCGTTCGCCGGTTACGGGATCCACATTGCCGTTCAGCGCGTAGATCAGGGTGGCGTCGATGTTCAGATAGGGGTAGTTACCGGGATTGGTCAGGCGGTTGTAGATAACGGAGGAGATGGTGTAGCTTTCCTCGTCGTTGGCTGTTTCCTTCTCGATCATGGAAGCGATAATAACAATTTCTCGAATGGTGATCTTGTGTTCTTCGATAAATGCTTCGTCATAGCCGCGGGAAGCCAATACGGAAGCCAGACGTTCGTTCAGCGGCTCCAGCTTACTCTTCATCAGGTCGGTATAACGATAATCAAAGGCATCCAGAAATTTTTCCAGAACTCGGCGGGGTTCATCATTGGTATAGAATTTATAGGTGTCCGGGAACAGATAGCCCTCCAGACAATACTTATCGCCCCTTGTCACGCCTTCCATAAACCAGTATTCGTCCAGCTCACCGGTAGCAGCATAGGCCTCCAGCTCTGCTGCGGTACACACGTTCTTTTCTTCCAGAAGGGCAAAGATCTGGGCACAGGTGTAGCCTTCCGGGAACATGATCTCCACCTCTTCCCGGGCAGGCGCCCGTTCACCCATAGCGTTGATCATGGCGTTATAGTCAAGGTGGGGACTCAGCGTGAATGTGCCTACGCTGATATTTTCGTATTTACCGGTTAATTCTGCAAAGGTTTGGAACAGGCCGGGATAGCGGATCAGTCCGGCAGTGCTTAGCTTTTCCGATATGGTTTCAATATTGTCGTCATCAGTGATAGTGATGGTGATTGACTGAGGCGTTTTGCCAAAGGCCATCAGATCTGCGCAGCAGACCCAGAGCGTGCGGCCCAGAGAAACACCGATTACAAGAATGATAAGCAGCCAAATAGCGGTTGCCAGAATGTGAGGAATGCCGAAAAGACCATAGCCCTTTTTCATTTTCGGCCGGCCTTTGCGGGTAGAGGTCTGCTTCTTAGGACGCCGGGAAGGTGTGGCGGGTTCTTCTTCAGCCTCCGGCAGAAGCATTTCCTCTGCGGTATTTTCTGCCTGCGGTTGCTGGAACTGCTTGGCATCTTCCGGTGCGGCAAACAACTGGGTTTCTTCGGTAAGCGGCTGTTCGGCAGATGTGAGTTCAGGTTCCTGCTCTGTATTCCAATCTTCTGCAAGAATACGTTCCAGCTCCAAATCGTTGGGGTGGGTCAGGCCGGCAGAAGAAACGGCATGTTCATCCGGACCGATCTCCTCAGCGGAAGGTGTTGTACCCAGAATATCATCCAGCCAGTTTTCGTTTTCCGAACCAGATACTTCTTTGCGTTCATTATCCATTGATGAATCCTCCTGTCAGCGAATCACAATTTGATCCTTCACGGCATCAGCCGCAGCCTGACCTTTCAAAGCGGTAATCAGTGCCAGACCAAAGGGGATCGCGCATCCGGCAGAAGTGCCGGTGATCAGTTTTCCGTCCTGTACACAGGGCGCATCGGGCAGGATACGGGCATTGCCCATTCCGCCCTCACAGCCGGGATAGCAGGTGGCGCTGTGCCCGTCTGTAATGTGCAGGTCTGCAAGAACTGTGGGGCCTGCGCAGATAGCGGCCACATATTTTCCGTTTTCCCATGCAAAACGCAGGGCGTGCATGGCTTGCTCACTGGCCCGGACAGAGGCGACACCGCCCAGACCGCCGGGCAGGACAATCATTTCCAACGCTGTCAGATTTATCTGATCCAAGGTAATATCAGCTTCCACGCCAATGCCATGGCCGCCGTATACAGTCTTTCCGTTTACGCCTACAGTCAGCACATCGATGCCAGCCCGGCGCAGAAGATCCAACGGCGCGATGGCTTCGGTTTCCTCAAAGCCGGTACCCAATAACATGTATACCATACTTAGCCCTCCAGACATTGCATAACATGATGGTAGATCTCTTCGTGGATATCCGCAATAGAGCGCATGGCTCCGTCTTTCACACAGTCGATTACCGTCCAGCCGTAATAAGCGGCGGCTGTACGGCCGGTATTCCGGCAGGTGGCCAGATACTGCATGTCTTTTTCGTGGATATCCGCATGGGTATTTGTGTCCTGTTCCCGGTGGCGCAGCATCTGTTCGGTAAAATCGGTGGGAACATCCAGATAAATGGTAAGATCGGGACGGGGAAGACCCAGCTTATCGTACTCAAATTCGTACAGCCATTTCAGGTAGTCAGCCTGCCGGCCTGCAGGCTCCTTGGAAGCCTGATGGACAGCGTTGGAGGTAGTAT
This sequence comes from Faecousia sp., assembly GCA_045589835.1. Classification (GTDB taxonomy): domain Bacteria; phylum Bacillota; class Clostridia; order Oscillospirales; family Oscillospiraceae; genus Faecousia. The sequence continues at coordinate 64,320 of JAZNPV010000094.1, read as the reverse complement.
ACCGGTCGGACAGCACTACGCCGCCCTTTTCGTACCAGTCACCCCAGTCCATTTTATACGAGGCAAAGCGGTCCACCGCATAAAAGGCAGAGGCCGCATAGGCATTCACATCAGTGGGCTTATCACCAAACTGGCCGCCCAGATACATACGGATCAGGGCGGAGCTTTCCTCGCTGTATCGGGGAAACACCAGATGTTTAAACGCAATTCCGTCCTTTTCCAAACGCTGGGACAGAATTCGGAACTGGGTGGATTTGCCGGAACCGTCAGTGCCTTCAATTACGATTAGCTTACCCATAATTTGCACAAAACCTCCTCGTTAAGCAGAACACAAATATTCACCATATAATATAGCACAGTTTTTTTGGATTGTCCACAAAAGCCTGCAATCGTTTCTTAGTTTTCCTTTAAATTTGTATTTATCTTGTATTTATCGGTTAGTTAAGCAGAGAACCAAATGCCTTCCCCCCGGGGGAAGCCTTTGGCGCGTAAGCGCCAGTACAACAGCCCGATAAACTGAAATTTGTCTTTCGGTTGCAAAATGGGAAGAAAACTGCTACAATAAAGAAAACTTACAGATATACAGAAGGAAAGAAAACTATGGAAGAAATTTCGTTTCAGAAGTTAGGCCTGTCCGATGCCATGCTGAAGGCATTGGAGAAAAAAGGCTACGGCTATCCTACTACCATCCAGCAGCAGGCGATCCCGCCGTTTATGGAGTGGAAGGATGTGATCGCCAAAGCACCTACCGGTACCGGTAAGACCTTTGCTTTCGGGATCCCCATGATCGAGCATGTGGATTCGGAGTGTCCGGATGTGCAGGGTCTGATTCTGGCACCTACCCGGGAGCTGGCCATTCAGATCGGCGATGAGCTGCGGGGATTGCTTACTTATTATCAAGGTATCCGTGTTGCGGTGCTGTACGGCGGTGCAGGTATTGTGGGGCAGGCGAAGCAACTTGAGAAGAAACCGCAAATTGTTGTTGCTACACCCGGCCGGCTGATGGACCATTATAACCGGAAGAATATCCGCCTGGATAAGATCCAGACTGTGGTTCTGGACGAAGCGGACCGGATGCTGGACATGGGCTTTTTCAAGGATGTGACACGCATTATTGAAAAAGTTAAAAACCGGAAAAATCTGGGCCTGTTTTCCGCCACCATTTCGCAGGAGGTCATGACCGTTTCCTGGATGTATCAGCGGGACGAGGTGGAGATCACGGTAGAACCCAAGTGGGAGGACCGGCCGGATATTGAACAGTACAGTCTGACGGTAACACCGCTTCAAAAAGCGGAGACCACACTGCGGCTGATCCGCAGTCAGGGCTATGAGCGGGTGATGATCTTTTGTAATACCAAGCACATGTGTCAGCGGCTTTCTGATGATTTTCAGCGTGCAGGTATGGATTGCGACTGTATTCACGGTGATATCCGGCAGAGCCAGCGGGAAAAGACCATGCAGAAATACCGGGACGGAAAGCTGGCTATCCTGATTGCCACAGATGTGGCGTCCCGGGGTATTGATGTGGACGCTGTGGACTGCGTGATCAACTTCGATGTGCCGGAGGAGAACGAGTACTATGTACACCGCATTGGCAGAACCGGCCGTGCCAAGCGCAAGGGTGTGGCATGGTCTGTGATCGGCAACTTCCCGGAGAAGGCCAAGCTGGACGAAATTGCAAAATACTCCAACTATCAGATAAAGCCCATGCTTCTGGGCGCTGACGGAATGCTGACCGAAGAAGAGGTGAAAGCGCCGGTGATTAAGAAGCGTTTCAAGTGAACGGGAAGGAGCAGGGATTCCTGCTGCTCACATCCCGTCTGGGAGATCCCCAGCGCAAACCGCTGACGGCAGCGCAGCTGCGAACCTTGGCGGTGCGCATTAAAAATATGGAAAAGCCGGATACTGACAGGGAGTTGACAGCCGATGATTTGTGTGCCATTGGCTACGACCGGGAAGGCGCAGAGCGGATCGTGAGACTTATGAACGATCAACCGCTGCTTGGCTGGTATTTGCAGCGGGGCGCACGTCAGGATTGTGTTCCTGTTACCAGAATCAGTGCTGCGTATCCGGATGTGCTGCGTGACCGGCTCGGCTTGGATTGTCCCGGCTGCCTGTGGGCAAAAGGAGATACCAGTATGCTGCAGATGCCGGCTGTGGCCTTGGTGGGAAGCCGGGAACTGGAAGAAAAACACCGCAATTTTGCTTCAGAAGTGGGTAAGCAGGCTGCTTTGCAGGGATTTGTGCTGATTTCCGGCAATGCCAGAGGGGCAGACCGGACTGCACAGGAGGCATGCCTTGCCTATGGCGGCAATGTTATCAGCGTAGTGGCGGATGCATTACAGAAGCAGCCGTTGCAAGAGAATGTGCTGTATTTATCGGAGGATGGCTACGATTTGCCGTTCAGTCCCCAGCGGGCGCTGAGCCGAAACCGGATCATTCACTGCCTGCCAAAGCTGGTTTTGATTGCCCGGTGTACATTGGGCAAGGGCGGTACATGGGACGGAACCCTAAAAAATCTGCGACACAATTGGAACCCTGTGTTTTGTTTTGATGATGGCAGTCAGGTTTGCCGGGAGCTGGAGCAGATGGGGGCTGTGATGGTCGGAATGGATGGATTGCACGATCTTCGCCGCATGCAGGGTGATCTGCTGAATTTTTTGTAGAAATATCAGAAAAAGTATGTTATAATGTGAAAAACACATACTACGGAGGGTAATTTATGAGCAAAGCAGATGAATTGTACCGGGCCACGTGCCGGGATATTCTGGAGAACGGCTTTTATGATACGGATTTGCAGGTGCGCCCCCATTGGCCGGACGGCACACCTGCCCATACGGTGAAAAAGTTCGGCGTGGTAAACCGCTACAATTTGAAGGAAGAGTTTCCGCTGATGACTCTGCGCCGCACTTACTGGAAGTCTGCGCTGGATGAGCTGCTGTGGATCTGGCAGAAGAAGTCCAACCGGATCTGCGATCTGGGCAGCCATGTGTGGGACGAGTGGGCGCAGGAGGACGGCACCATCGGCAAGGCCTACGGCTATCAGCTGGGCGTGAAGCATCAGTATAAGGAAGGTATGTTCGACCAGGTGGACAGAGTACTCTATGACCTGAAGAACAACCCCGCTTCCCGCCGGATCATGACCAATATCTATACTTTTCAGGATCTGCATGAGATGGCCCTGTATCCCTGTGCCTATTCCATGACTTTCAATGTATCCGGCAATACCCTGAACGGTATTCTGAATCAGCGCAGTCAGGATATGCTGGCAGCCAATAACTGGGATGTGTGCCAGTACTCCATGCTGCTGATGATGATCGCACAGGTTTCCGGTCTGGAGGCCGGCGAACTGGTTCATGTGATCGCCGACTGCCATATTTATGACCGGCATATTCCTGCTGTGAAGGCCATGCTGGAAAATGAGGGCTATCCCGCACCCAAGGTTACGCTGGATCCCGATATCAAAGATTTCTACGCCTTTACCAAGGACAGCTTCAAGGTGGAGGATTACCAGTACCATCCTTTTGACTTTGAGATCCCCATGGCGATCTGAGGTGACAGATGGAACTGATCGTTGCTGTGTATGACGACTGGGGTATCGGCTGCGGAGGAACCCAGCCGGTAGCCCTGTCTGCTGACCGAAAGTTTTTCCGGGAGACTACCCGGGGAGCCATGGTCATTGTGGGCAGACGCACTATTGAAGATTTTCCCGGCAAGAAGCCATTGCCAGGCAGGGAAAACGTAGTGCTGACCCGGCAGGGTGGCCGGATTCCAGGCTTTACAGTCTGCGGAAGTCCTGAGGAGGCGGCAAAGCTGGCGAATGCTGTGCCCAGAGGTATGGTGATCGGCGGCGGCAGCATTTACCGCCAGATGCTGCCTTTCTGTGACCGGGCCTATGTGACGAAAGTACATGCAAAACCGGAATCCGATACGTTCTTTCATAATCTGGATGAAGACCCTGCGTGGGAACTGGAGCAGGTCCTGCAATCCGGGGAAGAAGACGGCATCGGGTATGAAATGTGCCTTTACAGAAGAAAATAAAAATGTTGCCTTACTGTGTAAGGCAACATTTTTTGCAGAAGAAAAAAGCATTTGTAAATTCTTCGACAAAATACTATCTTTTTCGACAAGCCTGAGATATAATAAGCATACAATATATAAAGAGGTTTGTTATATGGGTCATATAGAGAAAAAATGGAAGATCCTGCTGATCGTGCTTTCTGTGATCCTGCTGTTAGCGCTTTCAGTGGTGGCATGGCTTTGGTATGACAATGTATTTACGTTTGATATACTGGTCAATGGCGGACAGGATGTGGTTTTGGAATACGGCGAACCCTATGAAGAACCCAAGGCCGAGGCGTGGTTTTCCGGAACGCATTTTTATCGGGAGCCGGTAAGTGTGCCGGTGAGCAAGTCGGGAACTGTTGATCTGCAGAAAGTAGGGGAATATCAGCTGACCTACCGGGCGGTGTTCAAAAAGTATGAGAAGAAGCAAATTGTTACGGTACATGTGGTGGACAGCAAGGCACCGGTCATCACGTTAACATCGGATCCGGACCGGTATACCCTTCCCAATCATCCGTATGAGGAAGAGGGATTCACCGCAACCGATAATTACGACGGTGATATTACAGACCGGGTACAAAGAACAGAAAAAGACGGTGTTGTCAGCTACACAGTATCGGATTCCTCCGGCAATACGGTGACGGTGAACCGTAATATCAATTATAACGATCCCACACCTCCGGTACTGACGCTGAAGGGTGATCTTAAGTTCCTGGTACAAGCCGGAACCGTGTATGAAGATCCCGGCTATGAGGCAACGGATGACTGCGACGGTAATATTACCGACAAGGTGGTAATATCCGGTGATCTGGATATGGAGAAGGCCGGTGTTTATACCCTTACCTATACAGTCAGCGATACTTTCGGTAATACAGTCAGCGCTGAAAGAAGAGTAACGGTGCTGCCGAAATCCTCTGTGCCCAGCAGTGGAAAGATCATTTATCTGACCTTCGATGACGGCCCCAGCGGCTATACCTACAGATTGCTGAATGTACTGGCCAAGTATGATGTGAAGGCTACTTTCTTTGTGGTGGACAAGGGCGATGTCAACGCCCTGAAGCGGATCTGTGAAGAAGGCCATTCCATTGGCATTCACTCTACCAGCCATGATTATTATGAGATCTACGCCAGCGAAGAGGCATTCTTCAACGATCTTTATAACATGCAGAGTATCATTGAAAATGCTACCGGTTACAAGACGACACTGATGCGCTTTCCTGGCGGCAGTTCCAATTCGGTCAGTAAATACAATCCGGGGATTATGACCCGGCTGACACAGGCTGTGGTGGAAGAGGGCTTCCAGTACTTTGACTGGAATGTGGACAGCCGGGATGCAGGCGGCGCTACAACCGCTGATGAGGTGTTCAATAATGTGATCAACGGTGTCAGCGGCAGAAGGGTATCCGTAGTGCTGCAGCACGATATCTTTGCGTACAGTGTGGACGCAGTAGAGCGGATCATTCAGTGGGGACTGGCCAACGGCTATACCTTCCTGCCGTTGACGGAAGGCGGCCCTGGCTGCCACCACGGTGTCAACAATTAAAGAGAAAACCGGGACTGCTGTCCCGGTTTTGCTTATTCTATATGGGTATGGTTGCTGATGTGGTCCTCGCAGTAGCAGTGGTAGCCCTGACATTTGGAGCAGTAGCGGAATTCCAGCTCCGGGTTGGTAATGTCCGTACGGCCGCAGACGGTGCAGCGGTGGGTGTAGGGGGCTTTGACTGTGGCGGTGCTGGCCTGATAAGAGCCTGCTGTGGGGAAGGGGATCGAGCCGGTCTTCTTCGGGGGCTTTTTGCGGAACAGCCGGCGGGTATTGGCACGCCAGGATAAGGGGATCACATTCAACACATCCTTGCCGAAGAACAGGAAGTAGTTGGCGATGGCCACCAGCGGAAGCAGATTGTAGGGGAAGCGGTAGGTAAATACATCCATCAGTGTCAGCACCAGATCAATCAGCGCAAAGATCCATGCTTTTACCGGTATGATGAAAAGGAACAGGAACTGGGCGTTGGGATACATGGTGGCGTAGCCCAGAAACAGACTCATGTTCAGATACAGTACGCTGGTGCCTGTGTTGAAGAGCATGGCATAGATATCCATCAGGATAACGCCTGTCAGATAGAACAGGTTAAAGCGGAAGGTGCCCCAGCTGTTTTCCATTGCCCGGCCCAGAGAGTAATAGCAAAACAGGCTGATGGCGGTTAACAGCAGATTGTCCATGCCGTAAACAAACACATAGGAAAAAAGCCGCCAGACCTGCCCCTGCAGGATCTTTGCCCGGTTAAATATCAGCAGATCCATCAGTTCGTAGCTGCCGAACATGCTCATCAGATACACGATGGCGCTGCCGATGGTAATATACAGCATTAAATTGGGAATGCCTTTTGTACGGTGTTTAAAACAGAACCGCTCAAAGCGGTTTCGCAAACCTTTCAATTCACTCAACTCCTAAACAGAATGATACTATGATAGCAGTTTTTTCCATAAAAGTCCATAACGGAATTATGAACATTTTTTATGAAAAAAATAAGGGAAAAGGGGTTGACTTTCTGGGGAAATGCGATAGAATATGGTCGAACTGCATACAAGCCTTATCAAGAGTGGTGGAGGGAACGGCCCGATGAAACCCGGCAACCTGCGAAAGTGTGGTGCCAAATCCGGCGGCAACGAGAGATGAGGATTCGATAGCGCGCACATCGGATCCCATGATGTGCGCAGTTTTTATTGCTTTTTTGTGGATTTAATGAAAGGAAAAAGATATGGAAAAAAGACTGTTTACTTCTGAATGTGTTACCTGCGGCCATCCGGACAAGGTAGCTGATGCCATTTCCGATGCGATTCTGGACGCATGTCTTGCACAGGATCCCGGTTCCCGTGTGGCCTGTGAAACTATGGTTACTACGGATTTTTGTGTGATCTGCGGCGAGATCACCACCAAGGCGGTGGGGGATTATGCTGCTGTTGCACGGCAGGTGATCCGCAAAATCGGTTATACGGTTCCCGGTGATGGTTTTGATGCCGATTCCGTGGAGATCCTCTGCAAGATCCATACCCAGTCTGCGGATATTGCCATGGGTACCAACGATGAGGTTGGCGGTGCCGGAGATCAGGGTATGATGTTTGGCGGCGCCTGCACCCAGACTCCCGAGCTGATGCCCATGCCGGTGGCCCTGTCCCGGGCTCTGAGCAACCGGCTGACCGAGTGTGTTGTCAGCAACGACCTGCTGCGGCCCGACGGCAAGACCCAGGTGACTGTAGAGTTTGATGAGCAGGGCAATGTGATCGGCATTGATACGGTGGTGGTTTCCATCATGCACAGCGCTGGTTTCGAGATGGAAGCGCTTCGCAAATATGTGCGCCAGGGTGTGATCGCACCGGTGCTGGAGCGCTACGGCTTTAAACTGGAGGATGTGGCACACATCCACATCAATCCCACCGGCAATTTTGTCATCGGCGGCCCCAACGGCGATACCGGCCTGACCGGACGGAAGATCATCGTGGATACCTACGGCGGCTATTTCTCCCATGGTGGCGGCGCGTTCTCCGGCAAGGACCCCACAAAGGTAGACCGCTCCGGTGCCTATATGGCCCGCTATATGGCAAAGAATCTGGTTGCTGCCGGCCTGGCAGAGCGGGTGGAAGTGCAGATCGCCTATGCCATCGGTGTGGCAGAGCCTGTTTCCGTGCGGGTGGACAGCTACGGCACAGGTAAGATCCCCGACGAGCAGATGACAGCCCTGCTGCGCAAGACCTGCGATCTGACACCTGCTGGCATTATCCGCAAGCTGGATCTGCGCCGGCCCATTTACGGAAAGACTGCTCTGGAAGGACACTTTGGCGTGGCGGACCGTCCCTGGGAGCAGACCGATCTGGCAGACAAGCTGCGCCAGCTGGCTGAAATATAATATAAGTTGTTGGATTTCAATGTTGACGTGGTATGTAAATCGTGCTATATTTGACACGTAATGCAGCAAGAACTGCCAAATTCTATTTTTACAGGAGCGTGTCATTATGAGAGTTTTAGCAATTATGTGCCATCCGGATGATATGGAGCTGAACTGCAGCGGCACTTTGATCAAGTACAAAAAGCTGGGGCACGAAGTCATTGCCTGCCATGCGGCAAACGGCGATATGGGCCACTTTGTGATTATGCCGCCGGAGCTGCGGGAGATCCGCATTAAAGAAGCCCAGAGAGCTGCGGCTATGGCTGGCTTTGAGGTTATTACTGCCGATATTAACGATCTGACCATGAACAGCGCCGACGTGGAGCAGCAGAAGAAGCTGATCCGGGCCATTCGTTACGCTAAGCCCGATGTGATCATCACCCACAATCCCGAGGATTACTGCTCTGATCATGTGGAACTGTCCAAGCTGGTATTCAAGGCATCCTTCGATGCATCCTGCCCCCACTTTATGCCGGAACTGGGTGCCCCTACCAAGGTGACCCCCCTGTACTTCTCTGATACCAGCCGCAGCATGAACTTCATTCCTACCGAGTACGTAGATATTACAGCGGAAATGGAGCTGAAGGAGCAGATGCTGGCCTGCCACGAGAGTCAGCTTAAGTGGCTGAAGGAACATGACAACATCGATATTATTCAGGTTCAGCGCAACCGTGCTGCCTGCCGGGGTAATCAATGCGGCGTCCAGTTCGCGGAAGCCTACCGGCCCTTTATCGCAGCCCAGCGTATGGTTCCTTACCGGGTGCTGCCTTAACAGAATACATGAAAATGGGCGTGTTCGTTTTGAACACGCCCATTTAATATGCTTCATATGTAATCAATCTTCCGGAAATAACTGCTGGGAGCAGTACTTGATGATAGCGCTTCTGGTGACGATGCCGATGAAAGTGTCTTTATCGTCAACCACAGGAACAAAGTTCTGGGAACTGGCCCTGTGTACCAGATCCTGCATGGAAGTGGTTACACGGACAGGAATGTTGTCTTTTCTGCGGGCAACTTCCATAATGCGCCGGGCCTCGGCCTGCCGCATATCCAGATAGCACATGTTCTTCAGCGCCCACAGAATATCGCCTTCGGTAATGGTTCCCCGATATTCTCCGTGTTTGCTCAGAATGGGCAGGGCTGCATAGCCTGCAGATTCCATTTTTTCCAATGCCTGCCGAACGGTATAATCATCATAAACGAAGGCACACATGGCCTTCGGGGTTAGGAAAAAAAGAATGTTATTCATGATGGCTCCTTTTTGCGATGCATTGGCAGCATTCCTGCTACCCATAACATTATAGCATAAAACAAACAAATAAGCACGAAAATTTATTGTAAACAAGCTGTGACGGCGACGAATTTACACGCTGGAATTTGTGCTAACTGCACAAAAATAGCTGCCGCAGCACATCGTTCGATTGGGGAACTGTCAGTAGAACGGCACTCTACCGGAAGTAGAATCAGAATCTTCAGTCAGTCGAGAGTATAAAGATGCCGGTAGTGCCCCGGATGGAAGTGCCTGTGCTATACTGATGCCATCTTAGAAAAAGGATGTGTATTCTATGTCAAAACGAATCAAATTATCCCAGCGGCTTCTGCCGGATTACACCAAGGGTGAGGAGATCATGAATATGGTCACCCATATTGTGGGCGGTGCCTTGGGGATTCTGGCACTGGTGCTGTGTGTGCTTCGCAGCACCATAACAGGCGGTGCTATGGATGTGGTGGGCTGCGCGATTTACGGCGGCACCATGGTTGCGCTGTACGCAGTCTCCAGTGTCTATCACGGTCTGCACCACATTATGGCGAAAAAGGTGATGCAGGTGATTGACCACTGCACGATCTATTTTTTGATCGCTGGTACCTATACACCGATCCTGCTGTCAGCTTTTGTGCCGGTCAATCCGTTGTTGGGGTGGGGACTGCTGGCAGCCCAATGGGGGCTTTGCGCCACCGCTGTCACACTGACGGCTATTGATCTGAAAAAATACAACGCTTTCTCCATGATCTGCTATATCGGCATGGGGTGGATGATCCTGCTGTTTTTGCCGCAAGCTATGGATTTGCTGACGATGCAGGGATTTATGCTGCTGCTTGGCGGCGGTATTGCCTACACGGTGGGGGCGGTACTTTACGGCATCGGCTCTAAAATCCACTGGATGCACAGCGTGTTCCATATTTTTGTAGTGCTGGGCAGCCTGCTGCAGTTTCTTGCCATCTTCTTCTATGTGATCTGAATGAAATAATGACAGAATTGCATTTTGACGCAAAATATGATAAGGTATGCAGCAGGGAGGGAGTATTATGCTGTATATCGGATGCCATTTATCTGTTTCCGGCGGTTATGCCGCCACCGTGAAAACGGCACAGTCTATCGGCGCAAATACGTTTGCGTTTTTTACAAGAAATCCCCGGGGCAGTAAAGCAAAGCCGGAGGATCCGGCAGATGCGAAAAGGGCGGTGGAACTGTTGGCGCAAGAAGGCTTCGGCAAGCTGGTGGCCCACGGTGCCTACACCATGAATCTGTGTACGGCAGATCCGGAGGCAAGAGCATTTGCTGCCGGGATTCTTTGTGACGATCTGCGCCGTATGGCGGCACTGCCCGGTAATTTCTATAACTTTCATCCCGGCAGCCATGTGGGGCAGGGGACACAGACCGGAATCAGGCAGGTGTGCGATGCCCTGAAGCAGGCATTGGAGCCGGATTATCCTGTGACAGTACTGCTGGAGACCATGGCAGGCAAGGGCAGCGAGCTGGGCGGAAACTTTCAGGAGCTGAAGGACATTATTGATGGCGTGGGCAGTGACCGGGTAGGCGTGTGTCTGGATACCTGTCATGTCTACGATGGCGGCTATGATATTGTAAACGATCTGGATGGGGTGTTGGCGGAATTTGACCGGGTGATCGGCCTTGACAAGCTGCTTGCGCTGCATCTGAACGATTCAAAGAATCCCTTTTCCAGCCATAAAGACCGCCATGCCTGTATCGGTGAGGGAAGTCTGGGGCTGGAAACCTTCCGGACCATTGTGAACCATCCCTTACTGAAAGATAAACCTATGATTTTGGAAACACCCAATGAACTGCCCGGTTACGGGAAGGAAATCGCTATGCTGCGGCAGATGGAAACTTAAGAAAAGCTTATATTGACACAATTGGCTGTTATGTGTATGTTTGATAACAAGGAGGTGACGGTATGGAAGGCTTTGTTTCTGCGGTACAGGGAGCGGATGCTACCTATGCGGATGTGTTTATCGGGGCGTTTCGGTGGCTGGGGCCCATTTTAGCTCTTGTGCTGCTGTTCCGATGCCTGAAACCGCTGCTGACCTTCCGGCGGGAACCGGAGATCTGGGCATGGCTTTGCATGTCCGACGAGACTAAACTGCCTATCACCCATTGGGAAAATGTGATCGGACGCAGCAAGCGCAGTGATATCGTCATCAATTTTCCCACAGTATCCCGCAGCCATGGGGTATTGACCCGATATGACGATGGAAGCTGGACGATCACCGACACGGATTCCTCCGGCGGTATTCTGGTCAACGGTAAGCCGGTGCGGATCAAGGCGCTTGAGCCGGAGGATGTGATTTCTATTGGCGGCATTGAAATGCAGCTGCAGCCCATATCCCGGCGGCAGGAGCAGCGGCTGGCACAGCTTCGGACGAAGGCATCGTCCTTTTTGGTGAGCATTGCCAATGTGCTGCTGCTGACGGTATTTCAGTTTTTGTGCTGTGTAGCTTTTTTGCTGAACGCAGAGGCGGATACGGCTCAGTCGGTGCTGCTGGGCTTCGGCGGTATTATGATCTGTCAATGGACATTGCTGCTGTTTTATATCTGTATACGCAGAACCTCCTTTGAGGTGGAGACGGTTGCTTTCTTTTTGAGTACCATGGGCATGGCGGCCATTGCCACCGTGTGCCCCGGCGAGGCGTTGAAGCAGCTGATTGCCATGGTGCTGGGACTGGCTGCGTTTCTGCTGATCGGCTGGTCATTGCGGGATCTGGAGCGGGCAAAGAAGGTCCGGTATCTGGCAACAGCTGCCGGTATCGGTTTTCTGGTAATTACCCTGCTGTTTGGTACGGAATACTATGGGGCGAAGAACTGGCTGGTAATCGGCTCGCTTTCTTTGCAGCCTTCGGAACTGAGCAAGGTTTGCTTTGTGTTTGTGGGCGCGTCTACTATGGACCGGCTGATGAAGAAGAGAAATATTATTCTGTTCATTGCCTATTCCGTGACCATCTGCGGCTGTCTGGCCCTGATGAACGATTTCGGTACGGCGCTGATTTTTTTCTGCGCCTTTCTGGTGATCGCCTATCTGCGCTCCGGCAGCGTGGGAACTCTGGCGCTGGCCATTACCGCACTGGGCTTTGCTGGCGTGGTGGCTTTGAAAATCGCGCCCCATGCACTGCGGCGGTTTGCGTCCTGGCGCCATATCTGGGAGGTTCCTCTGGAAGGCGGCTATCAGCAGACCAGAGCCCTCATGTGCATGGCCTCCGGTGGATTCTTGGGGCTGGGCCCCGGAAAGGGCTGGATGAAAAATGTATTTGCGGCAGACTCGGATGTGGTGGTTGCCACCCTTGGGGAAGAATGGGGACTGTTTATGGTTATCATGCTGATCCTCAGCATCGTGGCACTGGCTGCATTTACAGTCCGCTCCGCGGCAGTTGGACGCAGCAGCTTTTATACTATTGGTGCATGCACTGCGGCCAGCATTTTGCTGGTGCAGGTGATTTTAAATGCTTTGGGGACTGTGGATGTGGTGCCGCTGACCGGTGTGACCTTCCCGTTCCTTTCCAACGGCGGCTCCAGCATGATCTGTTCCTGGGGGCTTTTGGCCTTTGTAAAAGCGGCGGATACCCGGCAGAATGCCAGCTTTGCGGTACGCCTGAATAAGAATGGAGACGTAGAGGATGAATAGAATCGCAGGTCGCGCAGGGATTACACTGCTGATCGTACTGCTGCTTCTGGCAGGCCTTGGCTTCTTTGTGGCGGAGTTTGTAATGGAAGCAGATGGGTGGGTGATCTTTCCCGGATCGCCCCATGTGTACAACGCCGGCAATATCGGCTGCGGTGTGGTGGTAGACCGGGATAATATTTTGCTGCTGGATTTGAATGAGGGGCGGAAATACGCCTCTGTTTCCGATATCCGAAAGGCAACTGTCCATTGGCTGGGTGACAGGGGAGGAAGCATCAATGCGCCTGCGTTGTCCAATTACTCGGCTCAGATTGCCGGATACGATCTGCTTAGTGGGGTATATAACTACGGGAACAACAGCGGTGTGGCGGAGCTGACATTGTCATCCAAGGTGCAGACTGCAGCATTGGAGGCCTTGGGCAGCTATAAAGGTACTGTGGCGGTCTATAACTATCAGACCGGCCAGCTTTTGTGCGCGGTGACCACACCTACCTTTGATCCGGACAATGTGCCGGATATCGAGGGGGATACCACCGGCATATATGAGGGTGCCTATGTGAACCGGTTTGTCCAGTCCGGCTATATTCCCGGTTCTATTTTCAAGATCGTCACTATGGCTGCAGCCTTGGAAACGATTCCGGATATTTTGCAGCAGACATTTGTCTGCAATGGCAGTTATACAATCGGTGGGGACGAGATCACCTGTGAGGGTGCCCACGGAGAACAGAATGTGCGCTCTGCGTTCCGCAATTCCTGCAACTGCGCCTTTGCCCAGATCACCTTGCAGCTGGGGGCAGAAACCATGGAGCGGTATGTGAAGGCATTCGGTGTAACCGGGAGCATCAGCTTTGACGGAATCACTACCGCTGAGGGTAATTATGAAGCGGTGGGGGCATCTTCTGTGGATGTGGGCTGGAGCGGTGTTGGTCAATATAATGACCAGATCAATCCCTGTGCCTTTATGACCTTTATGGGGGCCATTGCGGGAGACGGCAGAGGCGTGCTTCCTTATCTGGTGGAGGAGATCACTGTGGGAAACAGCACCACATATTCCGCGCAAACCCGGACAAATCAGCGGATCATGTCTGCGTCTACGGCAGAAACTTTGCAGGAGTTTTTGCGGAACAATGTGGAGAATAAATACGGCGACGAAAATTTCCCCGGCCTGACGGTCTGCGCCAAAACCGGTACCGGTGAGGTGGGCGGTGAGAAAAAGCCCAACGCCATGCTGGCTGGTTTTGTGGCCGATGAAGACTACCCACTGGCCTTTGTGGTGTGCGTGGAAGATGGCGGCTACGGCAGCGCGGTTTGTATCCCTATTGCCTCCAAAGTGCTGGCAAGCTGCAAACAAGTGCTGGACACAGCAAAATAAGTATTAAACAGCTTTGGGAACAACAGACACTGCTGTATTTGGAACAATAAACAGTTAACCCGGCCTATGAACGATGGGCCGGGTTAACTGTTTTACAAAACCTGTTTTAATGGAGTACAATATTTACACATATTGGTGTTTTGTGGCTATTTCCACAAAAATTATGATACAGAAATATGTTCTTTTTGTACTTTGGCAGGTTGACAAATGTGCGTCTGTGAGATACAATAGCAAAGACTTAAGCGAGAAGCGTAAAAAAGCGCAAGGCTTGGGTTCATGAATAAAAAAGCATCTGCAAGATCTGCACCTGCTTCTTTATGATATTGTCCGATAAGGAAATAAAAAGGAGAATTGGTTATGAAAAAGGTATTTGCACTTGTATTGGCAGTCCTGATGATGGCTGCTCTGTTTGCCGGCTGTCAGCCTGCTAATCAGCAGTCTGGTAAGATCAAGGTTGGTACCAGCGGCCCTCTGAATAATGACTACGCAGTATATGGTGTGGCAGTGGCTAACGGTCTGGCGCTGGCATTTGAAGAGATCAACAAGTTGGGTGGTCTGCAGTTTGAGACCCGCGCAGAAGATGACGAGGCTGATGTAGAGCCTGCTGTCAACGCTTATAACACTCTGGTGGACTGGGGTGTGCAGATCATGGCCGGTCCCACCACCTCCGGTTCTGCTGCCGCCACCGCAGCTGAGTGTGCCAGCGACCGTGTGTTTATGCTGACTCCCTCCGCATCTGATGCTGCTGTTATTACCGCCGGTGACAACATTTTCCAGATCTGTTTCTCCGATCCCAACCAGGGAAAGGCCTCCGCAGACTACATCTTTGACAACAAGGTTGCTACCAAGGTGGGTATTATTTACGACTCTTCCTCCCCCTACTCCACCGGTATTTACCAGACCTTTAAGGCACAGGCCAACCAACTGGGACTGGAGATCGCTACAGAGCAGGCATTCACCAATGACACTAAGGCCGATCTGACCACGCAGGTTACAAGCTGCAAGGAAGCTGGCTGCGATTTGGTATTTCTGCCCCTGTACACCGCTGAGGCAGTTCAGGTGCTGAACTCCGCAAACAAGATCGGCTATGAGCCCAAGTTCTTTGGTTGTGACGGCCTGGACGGCATTCTGGGTGTGGAAGGCTTTGATAAGTCTCTGGCAGAAGGCGTTATGCTGTTGACTCCCTTTGATTCCACTGCACAGGATCCCAAGACACAGGCGTTTGTAAAGGCGTACACCGAGAAGTACGGCGTTGCTCCCAATCAGTTTGCTGCCGACGCATATGACGTGGGTTATGCCATCTATGAAGCTTGTACTGCCATGAAGGTCACTCCCGACATGACCGCAGAGCAGATCTGCGAAAAGCTGATCGAGTGGTTTACCTCCAATGAATTCGACGGCCTGACCGGTGAGGATATGACTTGGGGCGAAGACGGTGCTGTTTCCAAGTATCCCAAGGCTGTTATGATCGAAAATGGCGTGTATGTTACTGCCGAATAAGAAATAATCTACGCAGGCTGGACAGAGGCTTTCCTCTGTCCGGTTTGCGTGGAATATAGAGTAATCGGTATTTCCAGAGTTCGACAGTCCATGACAGCAGCTTACTGTGGTAAGCTGCTGTCATAGGCTGTCGGGAAAGAGAGGGAAACAATGGGTTTTTTACAACACTTAATTAATGGCATTAGTATTGGTGCTGTCTATGCAATCATTGCGTTGGGCTATACCATGGTTTACGGTATTGCCAAGATGCTGAACTTTGCCCACGGTGACGTTATCATGGTGGGTGCGTACATATCTTTTTGTGTAACCAACTATCTGGGTCTGCCGGCAGTAGTCAGTATCGTGGCTGCCATGATGGTGTGTACGCTGTTGGGCGTTTTGATCGAGGGACTGGCTTACCGGCCTTTGCGGGGTACATCCAGTCTGGCGGTGTTGATCACAGCTATCGGTGTCAGCTATTTCCTGCAGAATGCAGCACAGCTGATCTGGGGTGAGGCCACCAAGAGCTTTACCAGCGTGGTAACCATGACACCTATTCAACTGGCAGGCGGTCAGTTGGTGATTACCGGCGAGGTCCTGCTGACCATGGGCGTTTCTATGCTGGTGATGATCTGCCTGACGCTCTTTACGGGAAAAACCAAGATCGGCAAGGCAATGCGTGCTGTGGCAGAGGACCGGGATGCGGCTCAGCTGATGGGTATCAACGTGAACCGCACCATTTCCACCACTTTTGCTATCGGCTCCGCTTTGGCAGCTGTTGCCGGTGTGCTTCTGTGTTCCACCGTTCCTACCTTGCAGCCCACAACTGGCTCCATGCCCGGAATCCGTGCCTTTACGGCAGCGGTGTTTGGCGGTATTGGCTCCATTCCCGGCGCTATGCTGGGCGGTGTAATCCTGGGTCTGATCGAGACTTTCAGCAAGGCTTATATTTCTACTCAATTTTCTGATGCTATTGTGTTCCTTGTGCTGATCATCATTCTGCTGGTGAAGCCTGCAGGCCTTTTGGGCAAGCAGGTGCAAGAGAAAGTGTGAGGTGATGGGAATGAAGATTTTAAATTGGCTGAAAAAACATAAAACAGCGGTATGCACCTATACTTTGGTTATCGTGGCATATATCGTGATGCAAAGCCTTTCTGATGCGAATATGCTGACTCGCTCTATGAAGGGCTATCTGATTCCTATTTGCGCGTATATCGTACTGGCGGTATCTCTGAACCTGGTAGTTGGTATTTCCGGTGAGCTCAGTCTGGGCCATGCGGGCTTTATGGGCGTGGGCGCCTTTGCTGGCATTGTTGTGGCATCATTACTAAAAGGCCAAGTTGACAATGATTTTCTGCGTCTGTTGGTGGCTATGTTGGGCGGCGGCCTGATTGCCGGTGTGGCTGGTGTTGTAATCGGAATTCCGGTCCTGCGTCTGCGGGGTGACTATCTGGCAATCGTGACGCTGGCATTTGGTGAGATATTGAAGAATTTGCTGGCAAATCTGTACATCGGTAAGGATTCTGTGGGAATCCACTTTGCCATGAAGGCAGAAAACCTCCATTTGGAGGAAGGCGGAAAGATTATTCTCAGCGGTCCTCTGGGCGCGACTGGTGTGGATAAGATTGCTACATTCTTCATGGGCTTTGTGCTGATCATCTTTACGCTGTTTGTGGTACTGAATCTGGTAAACTCAAAGGAAGGGCGGGCAATCAAGGCAATTCGGGACAACCGGATCGCGGCAGAGTCTGTAGGCATCAATGTAACGGCATTCAAAATGAAGGCGTTTGTTACATCTGCATTTTTAGCGGGTATGGCAGGTGCCCTCTACGGACTAAACTTCTCTGCTCTTCAGGCATCGAAATTTGGCTTTGCCACTTCTATCGATATTTTGGTGTTTGTAGTTTTGGGCGGCATGGGAAATATTTTGGGATCGGTAGTGTCCGCAACCGTGCTTTATGTTCTGCCGGAGGCTATGCGAAGCTTGGCAAATCTGAGAATGATTCTATATGCCGTCGTGCTGATCGTTGTTATGCTGTTTACATGGTCTCCCAAGGTCAAGCAGACCATGCAGGTAGTGGAGCTTGGGCTGAAGGAAAAGCTCCCGGGCTTGTTTAAGAAGAAGGGAGGCGCTGACAATGGCTGATCATTATTCCAGAAAAATGGTGGAGGTTATCAGCACCAATCTGCACCGTGAGCAGGATGTAGGCAAGCAGCCTGTGCTGGATGTCCGCAATCTGGGTATTGACTTCGGCGGACTGACTGCGGTAGATGGCTTCAATATGACCATCGGCCCTACGGAGATCTCCGGTCTGATCGGACCCAACGGTGCCGGTAAGACCACTATCTTTAACCTGCTGACCAGCGTTTACCAGCCCACCCGGGGCAGTATTCTGGTCAACGGCATCGACACCAAGGGCATGACCACAGCGAAGGTCAACCGTCTTGGTGTGGCGAGAACTTTCCAGAATATCCGCCTGTTTAACGACATGTCTGCGTTGGATAATGTTAAGGTGGGTATGCACAATTCCATCAAGTGTTCCTTTGCGTCCTCTCTGCTGCGGCTGCCTCCTTATTTTAAGGCAGAAAAGAAAGCGAACGAGAAGGCCATGGAGCTGATGGACTTTATGGGTCTGGCGGATATGGCCAATGCCAAGGCAGGCAGCCTGCCCTACGGCGTGCAGCGGCGGTTGGAGATCGTCCGGGCACTGGCTACCGATCCCTCTATCATCCTGCTGGATGAGCCGGCTGCGGGTATGAACCCCACAGAAACGGAAGAACTGATGCACCAGATCCGGCGGATCCGTGATACCTTCCAGATCGCTATTTTCCTCATTGAGCATGACATGAATCTGGTTATGAATGTGTGCGAGGGTATTGTGGTGGTCAACTACGGCCGGATCATAGCCAAGGGAACACCTGAGCAGATCAAAGCTGACCCAGCTGTTATCGAAGCGTATCTTGGCAAGAAGGAGGATAAGTGATATGCAGACCATCCTGAAGGTTGAAGATATGCATGTGTACTACGGTGCCATCCATGCGGTCAAAGGCGTGTCCTTTGAAGTGGCGGAGGGCGAGATTGTGGCGCTGATCGGTGCCAACGGTGCCGGCAAGAGTACAATTCTGAAAACGGTTTCCGGCTTGATGCATCCCAGAAGCGGTTCCATCCAGTTTATGGACAAGAATATTGCCCACACCGATGCCTATAAGCTGGTGCATCAGGGTCTTGCCCATGTGCCGGAGGGCAGACGGATCTTCCTGCAGATGACTGTACAGGAAAATCTGGAAATGGGTGCGTTTACCCAGAAAGATGTTTCCAAGGAAGAACTGGATAAGATATTTACCCTGTTCCCCAGACTGCAGGAGCGCCGTAAGCAGATCGCCGGTACTCTTTCCGGCGGCGAACAGCAGATGTTGGCCATGAGCCGCGCACTGATGAGCAAGCCAAAGCTGATTATGCTAGACGAGCCCTCCATGGGTCTGGCACCCATTCTGGTGGATCAGATATTCTCCATTATTAAGGAATTGCATGCAGCGGGCACTACGATCCTGCTGGTTGAGCAGAATGCCAGCAAGGCTCTTGAGGTGGCCGACCGCGCCTATGTTTTGGAAACCGGTACTATTACACTCAGCGGTACCGGCGCGGAGCTGTCCAACAGCGACGATGTCCGCAAAGCCTATTTGGGCGGTTAATATTGCAGCACCCCCTGCATAGAGTAATGCAGGGGGTGTTTTTATGTGCCGGCACAATCAGCTTTGGGGCTGCGTAATGATGGCTTTTGGTTTGGGAATACTGATCGGCACCTGGTTGGAAGGGGGATTTTTGTGCCATTGCTTCGGTTTTGGTGTGATCATACTAGGCTTGGGCACTATGAAGAAAAAATAGTGGCATAAACTTGTCCGCAGGCGAATATACTTCAGTAGCAATGCGACGATAAGGAGTGATTCGCTTGGAATTGCAGTTTCATAAAACCATATATCCCTGCCTGCGGCAAATCAAATGGGAGACACAGAATCAGGAACAGACCCAGGAAGTACGGCTGGCAGATGAGATGCCGGATATCGGCAGAGTTCTGGGTGCCTGGGGACAGGTGCTGATGCGGGGTAAGGAATGGCGCAGCGGCAGCATGCAGGTTTCCGGGGGCGTAATGGTATGGATCCTGTACGCACCGGAGGAGGGCGGCCAGAGCCGAAGCTTAGAAACATGGATACCCTTTCAAATGAAGTGGGATCTGCCGGACACGGAACGGGACGGCACGATCCGGGCACACTGCAGGCTGCACAGCGTGGATGCCAGAAGCATCGCGGCAAGGAAGCTGATGGTTCGGGCCACGGTCAGTGTGCTGGCAGAGGCATTGCTGCCTGTTGAACAGGAAGTGTTTATTCCAACTGAGGTGCCGGAAGATGTGCAGCTATTGAAAAACACCTATCCGGTGAAAATGCCGAAGGAAGCAGGGGAAAAGCCCTTTGCCGTGGAAGAAGTACTGTCGCTTCCCGGGTCCATGACACCTGTAGAGAAGGTGCTGCGCTGTTCGCTGCAGCCGGAAATCGTGGATCAGAAGGTTATGGGGGATAAAGTGGTGTTCCGGGGCAGTGGGATGTTCCATATGCTGTATCAGGGAACGGATGAGAATTTATACAGCTGGGATTGTGAGATGCCTTTTTCCCAGTATGCGGAATTGGATGGTAGCTACGGTCAGGATGCGGCTGC
This sequence comes from Faecousia sp., assembly GCA_045589835.1. GTDB lineage: Bacteria > Bacillota > Clostridia > Oscillospirales > Oscillospiraceae > Faecousia. The sequence goes on along the minus strand of JAZNPV010000094.1, from coordinate 43,833 downwards.
ATACATAATCCCGGCCGTAACAAGTCTGGAATTGGACAGGGATGAGGAAGGGCAGCTTCGGGTAAAGGCAGGACTGACCGGCCAGTATGTAATCCATGACCGGCAAATGGTCGAAGTGGCGGAAGACGCATACAGTCCCAGAAGAAAGGTGACGCCCCAAATGGTCAGGTCCCAGCAGTCAATGGCGCTGGATGAGAGCAGCCAGACCATCCATGCGGAGCAGTCTGTGCCGGTTGAAGGAACCCGAGTGGTGGATATGGCGTTTTATCCGGAACACGGACGGGTAACCCATAATGAAAACGGCGCGATTGTTGAAATGCCAGGACAATTTCAAATGCTCTATTATGACATGGAAGGCAATCTGCAAAGCGTAATGCAGCATTGGGAAGATACGTGGGAAATTCCCGCAGCACCGGATACTGTTACACAGGCAGCAATTTGGCCCAGCGGCATACCGCAGGGAACGATCAGCGGCGGAAATGCCGGTTTACGTGCAGACATACTGCTTAACACAATGACCTTTGGACAGCAGGGGATTCCTATGATGACGGCACTGGAATTAGGGGAACTGGAGGAGCTGGATCCGGGCAGACCCAGTTTGATCCTGCGTAAAGCCGGGAATAATAGACTGTGGGATCTGGCAAAAAGCTCTGGTTCTACGGTGCAGGCAATTCAGGAGGCCAACCGGTTGACAGGCGAACCGGACACAGAGCAGATGCTGCTGATCCCGGTATCGTGAGATAAATTTGTATTTATAGCATTGCTACAAATGCTAATGTAGGGGTCGCCGAGGGCATTGGCCCCTACATTTTTCAATTCATTTGCAAACGGAGCGATAAATTAAAATTTATAGAAAAACCGCCGCTGCCTGGGAGATATGCAGCGGCGGTGGCGGTTTGTCGCATTCGGGGAGAATATCCGCCAGCTATAAAGTACAGTAAGGATCTAAAAAAATGCAAGGGGATGCTGTCGAAGCTTTTTGGGCTTGTCATAATTGGGGTTCAGTGCTATAATACATAAAAATCAAATATACAGAAGGTGTTTACAATGACAAAAATTGATATTTATTCCGGATTTCTGGGGGCCGGTAAGACGACCCTGATCAAGAAAATGATTCAGGAGGCTTACTGTGGACAAAAGCTGGTGCTGATCGAAAACGAGTTCGGCGAGATTGGTATTGACGGCGGCTTTCTGAAGGATGCGGGCATCAATATTACAGAGATGAACTCCGGATGTATCTGCTGTTCTCTGGTTGGCGACTTTGGTAAGGCTTTGACGCAGGTGATTGAGCAGTATGCACCTGACAGGATCGTGATCGAGCCCTCCGGTGTGGGCAAGCTGTCCGATGTAATCGCTGCTGTAGAGAAGGTCACCGGCGATGATGTGGCCATGGGCTTTGCTGTAGCCGTGGTAGATGCAGGCAAAGTCAAAGTCTATATGAAGAACTTCGGTGAATTCTACAACAATCAGATCGAAACAGCGTCCACAATTATCCTGTCTCGTACTGATGGAATTCCTCAGCAGAAGCTGGATAATGCGGTGGCACTGCTGCGTCAGCATAATGGGGATGCGACGATCGTAACCACACCCTGGCCGGAATTGACCGGTCAGCAGTTGCTGGAGGCTATGGAAGGAAGGGCCACACTGGCAGCGGAACTGGAAAGATTGGAGCAGGAGCATGCTCATCACCATGACGAGGAGCATCATTGCTGTCATGGCCACCACGGTGAGCATGAACACCACCATGACGAGGAGCATCATTGCTGCCACGGCCACCACGGCGAGCATGAACACCACCGTGATGAGGAGCATCATTGCTGCCACGGCCACCACGGTGAGCATGAACACCACCATGACGAGGAGCATCATTGCTGCCACGGCCATCACCATGAGCATGAACACCACCACGAGGAGGGGCATTGCTGCTGCGGTCATGACCACGGTGAACACCATCACCATGCCGATGAGGTGTTTACCTCCTGGGGTGTGGAGACTGCCAGAAAATTCAGTGACGCTGAGATTCGCACTGCACTGCTGTCTTTGGATACAGGTAGATACGGCATCGTGCTGCGGGCAAAGGGCATTGTTCCCTGCACCGATGGCGGCTGGATCCATTTTGACTATGTCCCCGGTGAAGCGGATGTGCGCAGTGGCAGTGCTGCCGTTACCGGCAAACTGTGCGTGATCGGCGCCCAGTTGGATGAGGCCGGTGTGACCAAGCTGTTTGGGGTATGAGTATGAATCAGATCCCAGTCTATGTATTTACCGGTTTTCTGGATTCCGGTAAGACAAAGTTTATTCAGGAAACCTTGGAAGACCCCCGGTTCAACGCCGGTGAGCGGACGCTGCTGCTGGTGTTCGAAGAGGGAGAAGAGGAATATGATTTCTCTGCCTATCCCCACCAGAATGTGTTTCTGGAAGTGCTGGATCAGCAGACAGCCACCACAAAGCAGATGCAGGCGTTGGCAAAAAAGCACAAGGCTCAGCGTGTGGTTGCGGAACTGAACGGTATGCAGCTGGTAGGCGATATCTATAGCCGTTTCCCCGAGGAATGGGCAGTGGCACAGGAGGTCATGTTTGCGGATTCCACCACCTTTATGGCCTATAATGCCAACATGCGTAACCTTGTAATGGACAAGCTGGCGGGCGGACAGATGGTGGTGTTCAACCGGCTGACACCCGGCCAGGATACCATGCCCTTCCATAAGCTGGTGCGCTCTGCCAACCGGCGGATCGATATTCTTTATGATTATACGGATGGGACTACCGCTTTCGATGACATCGAAGATCCGCTGCCCTTTGACATAGGTGCCCCGGTCATTGAAGTGAAGGATGAAGATTTTGCTCTGTGGTACCGGGATGTGACGGAAGAAGCGCAGAAGTACGACGGAAAGACGGTTCGTTTTAAGGGGCAGGTGGCCATGCTTCGTCGGGACAGAAACAGCATGTTCGCACCCGGCCGGTTTGTGATGACCTGCTGCGAGGACGATATCCAGTTTTGCGGTGTGCCCTGCAAGTATGCCGATTCCAGAAGTCTGCAGCCCCGGTCATGGGTCACGGTAACGGCCAAGATCTCTGCGGAAAACCATTCCCTGTATCAGGGAGAACTGGGGCCTGTGCTGACGGCCCTGTCTGTTGAGCCGGCAGAACCAGCCCAACAGGATGTCGTGACATTTTAATCCGATCCCCCTCTGTTCAGAGGGGGATTTTCAACGCAAACAAAGAATTGGGAAAATAACAGGTGCATTTTGTTGACCGGTATGATATACTGAAAAAAAAGAAAGGAGCGGCATATGTATCAGCCTTTAGCGGATCTGTTGCGTCCGCAGAACCTGGATGAAGTGTTTGGCCAGGAGCATATTTTGGGAAAAGGAGCCATCCTGCGCCGGTTGGTGGATTCTGGAAAAATTCCTAATATGATCTTTTACGGTCCCAGCGGAACGGGCAAGACTACGGTGGCCAATATTATCGCAAAGCAGACCAACCGCACCTTATATCAGCTCAATGCCACCACCGCTTCCACAGCGGATATTAAAAATATTGTTGCCCAGCTGGATACGTTTATGGCACCCAATGGGGTGCTGCTGTATCTGGATGAGATACAGTCCTTTAATAAAAAACAGCAGCAATCGCTGCTGGAATACATTGAAAACGGCAAGATCACCTTAATTGCGTCCACCACAGAGAACCCCTATTTCTATGTGTTCAACGCCATTTTGAGCCGGTCTACGGTATTTGAATTTAAGCAGATCTCCGCACAGGCCGCCTTGCAGGCAGTCAAGCGGGCGGTTTCCTATCTCCAAGAGCGGACTGCCCTGAAGGCGCTGCCGGAAGCGGGGGCACTGGAATACATTGCCGGTGCTTGCGGCGGCGATCTGCGTAAAGCTATGAATGCGGTGGAGGTGCTGTTTTCTGCCGGGCAGCCGGAAGGAGATCAGCTGGTGCTGACGTTAGAGGATGCAAAAGCTGTGACTCAAAAAAGTGCCATGCGGGCAGACCGGGACGGAGATAATCACTACGATTTGCTGTCGGCCTTACAGAAATCCATTCGTGGCTCCGATCCGGATGCGGCCTGTCATTATCTGGCAAGGCTTTTGGGGGCTGGACAGATGCAGTCGGCCTGCCGGCGTCTGATGGTCATTGCTGCCGAGGACGTGGGGCTTGCCTATCCCATGATTATTCCCATCGTAAAATCCTGTGTGGATATGGCGCTGATGCTGGGTATGCCGGAAGCACGGATCCCCTTGGGGGATGCGGCGGTGCTGATGGCAACATCTCCTAAATCCAATTCCGGCCACGTTGCGTTGGATATGGCAATGGCAGATGTTCGCAAGGGAAAAGGTGGCGATTTCCCCCGCCACTTGCAGAATATGCACGCGGACAGCTATACCATGGAGCGGGAACAGGGCTACAAGTATCCCCATGATTACCCCAATCACTGGGTAGCGCAGCAATATCTGCCCGATGAACTGATAGGTACCTGTTACTATGAATTCGGCCCTAACAAGGTGGAGCAGGCTGCCAAGCAGTATTGGGATGCGGTGAAGGGAAAGTAATATGGACATTAGACTCAAAGACATACTGGTAATGAAGAAGCCCCATCCCTGCGGAGAGAAGCGCTGGCTGGTCCTGCGGACCGGCGCGGATTTCCGACTGCGGTGTCTGGGATGCGGCCATGAGGTAATGACACCCCGTTTTAAAGCGGAAAAGAACATCCGCCAAGTGATCAGAGAAGAGAATCCATCGACAGATTCAAGCGGCAGCTGACCGGTTCAGCTGCCGCATTTTTTATTATTTGCACAGGGGGCGTTGATGAACCGTGTGACGGCACGCATCTTGCGCAAAGAGGAGCAGACCAAGCGACCGGTTTTTCTGCGTCCGGCCGGTATACTGGGTGCATGCAGATCACGGAAAGTAAATTCGCGTTTGTCGTACTGTAGCAACCGGATCTGTAAGGGCCGCCGGGTCGGCCCCTACATTCGAAATATAACAATGCGATAAACTGAAATCAACAGGCTGGGGAGGGGTTCTGTGCCGGTATACTTGGATGTTGTAGTGTTTCTTAACTTCTTGGTGGATTTTCTGCTGCTTTTGGGGACAAACCGGCTATGCGGGCATCCGACCAAACCGGGTAGGACAGCTCTGGCGGCTGCTGTGGGCGGAATCTATGGCGGCTGCTGTCTGTTACCCGGTTTTGCGTTTCTCTCCAACACCCTGTGGCGCACCGTCAGCCTTGGGTGTATGGCGTTGATCGCTTTCGGGATCAGCGTCAGCGCGCTGCGCCGTGGCATTGTATTTGTGCTGCTGAGCATGGCTTTGGGGGGCGTAGCGCTGGGGCTGGGCGGCATCAGCTTTTGGAAACTGGCGCTATCGGCGTTGTGCGTATGTTTGCTGTGTGTAATAGGATTTCGGGGAAAGATCCGGCAGGAAAGACTTGTTCCGGTGGAACTGATTCACGAAGGGAAGAAGATCCGTTTGACAGCACTGCAGGATACTGGAAACACTTTGCAGGATCCCGTTACAGGAAAACCGGTGCTTGTTGTGGGAGCCGATGTGGCGGAGCTGCTCACTGGCTTATCACAAAGCCAGTTGCAGAAACCGGCAGAATCTGTGGGTGCAATTCCCGGTTTGCGGCTGATTCCCTACCGGGCGGTAGGGAAGGAGAGCGGATTGCTTCTGGCACTGCGGATCTCTCAGGTAAAGGTGGGCCGGTGGCAGGGAAGCGGATTGGTGGCTTTTGCCCCGGAGGGGCTTTGTTCGGAGGGTACATATCAGGCGTTGACAGGAGGAATGGTATGACGCAGAAGCTTTTGAATTTCTTGATAAAGATCGGATTTATCCAACCCCAGAGTATTTATTACATAGGCGGCACGGATGTGCTCCCGCCGCCGCTGAAGGGGGCGCAGGAGCAGGCTGCACTGGAGGAACTGGAACAGGGCGACGAGAACGCAAAGCAATTACTGATAGAGAGAAATTTACGGCTGGTGGTATTCATAGCCAGACGGTTTGAAAACACTGGGATAAATCTGGAGGATCTGATCTCCATCGGGACCATCGGGCTGATCAAAGCCATCAGTACATACCGGCGGGATAAAAATATTAAGTTGGCAACCTACGCGTCCCGGTGTATTGAAAATGAAATACTCATGCATATCCGCAAGATCGCAAACCAGAAGGCGGAGGTGTCGCTGGACGAACCGATCAATATGGATTACGACGGTAATGAACTGCTGCTTTCCGATATTCTGGGAACGGACGAGGACATGATCCTGCGCCCTCTGGAAGATGACGTGGATCTGTGCCTGCTGCGGCAGGCGGTGCGAGAGTTGCCGGACAGGGAACGGGAGATCGTTGTGATGCGCTTTGGTTTAGAAGGGCATCAGGAGCTGACACAAAAAGAGGTAGCGCAAAAGCTGGGAATTTCCCAATCCTACATTTCTCGGTTGGAAAAGAGGATCATGCAGCGGCTGCGGAAGGAGATCCTGCGGCAAACAAGCTGCGCATAATTGGAAAAAATTACAATTTGCGTGTGGATTACATGGCGTTTCCTAATAAAAACAATGAAAATTCAAATATTTCTTGAAAAAGACAAAACGGTATGCTAAAATCGATACAAAATTATATCGATAATAATTTGTATCGAAAGTGAGCCCCATGACTATGGAGAGAAAAGAAATTTCAAAGGCAGTACTGAAACGGTTGCCCGGTTATCTGTCTTATCTGAAAAGCCTTCCGGATGGAACGGCAACCTATATTTCTGCCACTGCACTGGCAAACGCGCTGGGTATGGGTGAGGTGCAGGTGCGTAAAGACCTGGCCATGGTTTCCGACGGCGGACGGCCTAAGATCGGCTATCTGCGGGAGAGCCTGATCGAGGATATCAGTCAGTTCCTGGGCTATGATAACACTACCGATGCTATTTTGATCGGTGCCGGCAAGCTGGGGCAGGCGCTTCTGGGCTATATCGGTTTTGAAGCCTACGGATTGAATATTCTGGCAGCTTTTGATGCCAAGCCTACAGTTGACCGTACGGATGACGGAAAGCCAATCCTGCATATCGATAAGCTGGAAAGCTTCTGCAAGGCAAATAATGTGCTGATGGGCATTATTACAGTGCCGGCACAGTTCGCGCAGCAGGTTTGCGACAAGCTGATCGGCTGCGGTATTAAGGCAATCTGGAATTTTGCGCCTGTCCATCTGGATGTGCCGGAACATATTCTGGTGCAGAACGAAAACATGGCTACGTCCCTTGCGGTGCTGAGTATGCACCTGCAAGCCCAAATCAAGGAAAAAAAGTAGTAAAATTAGCGCGTTGCAAAATTAAGCAACGCGCTAAAAATTATGGATATCTCTGCTATTAATGGATGTAGGGGCGGCCTGTGGCCGCCTTTTTCTTGTGTATGGAGATTTATACTGTCTCATGCAGCTAGTTAACATAAAATTTACATTTAACAAACTAGATATTGTTGCATATAATTTTGCTTGATGGTATAATAAAAATGAGGATAGAGAGAAAACAAAGATTAAATATATGAATAGGGAGGCTCTGTTGTGAAACATATTTGCAATGTTCATCTTGATTATATGCAGATGCGTTTTTTCGTATTTACAAATTATGGAGAGAGCGAATGAAAAAACTTTATATGAGCGCATAAGCTGTGCTGTTTGAGGGGCAGTTTGTGCGGTGTTTGCCAATAATATTTAGGAGGCGATTTTTTGCATGCAATTAGTAAATCTCCCGTGTTTTGGCTTGTGTTGGGCATTTTATGGAGTATCGTTGTCTTATTACATTCTGTTGAGAAGAATCTGAACTCCTATTGGGGATTAATATTCATGGGGATTTGGGCAGCGTCTTGTTATGTGATTGCAATCATATTAGCAATTAAACGCAAAAAACAGATGTCAATTTTACATTTAAAGGAGAATAGCAATGAAAAGAGTAGTTAGTTTGGTTTTATCTGTTGTGCTTGTTTTTTTACTACCCTTTACAGCGTTTGCGGCTGATGCTAATTCTATGGACGATGGAACAACATTTTCTTACTATAATGAAGCAGGTGAGATTGTGACAGTTGTCATAACCAGGGCAACTAATACTGCAATTTCTGAAGTGTATGTTGATGGTATTCTTACGCAACGGGCTGTTGCAGACGCAGCCACAAAAACTATAGAAACAGAGTTTATGATTTGACCGTTGCGACTCAAGCTAGTATTCTACCAGCGGAAAGGCAAATGAATGGGTTTTCGACCTCTATTGTACATTCGCCCATTTCTAATGAAACAATTGCCATAGAAACAACGGCGACGCAGGCGAGATCAATTAATGATGAGCCTGTTGATAATACCGGGTTGCCTCCCTCTGAATACTTTGACGGATATTGTTATCTTGGTGCCTCCGGCGGATACTACTACGCTCCCGAAGTTTTTGGTTATCTCTACCGTAGGTATACCTGTACATATGATGGAGAGACTCATTATTGGAGTTGGGGTGTCGGTGATACGCTTGGTGCTATTTCTGCATATATTGCATTGTATGGTGGACCTGTCTCTGCGGTAATTTCAGTGTTGCTCTTCGCTGTGGGTGAAGTCCTGATGTACAATCAATCTGTTGAATTGGCAACCTATACCTATGATTATCACTATCGAGTTCGAGTGAATGGCCCAGTTCGGTTCACAACACAGAGGAATATTACATATTGGCGCATTGATAATGTGACCGAAGGAACAACTAAGTGGGAACAAAAACGATTTAACTACGGATTTTCACTGATGAATAGCGAGATGGTGAAAGTCGGAATAGATAATTATTTGGAAACAATTAGTTAATAGTTCACGATTGAAATGGGTGAGCGGAGAGATTTATAAACACCCTACTAACTAATATGTAAATAAATACGATGATGATGCCCCACAAAAGCAGGATTTCTTCCGGCTTTTGTGGGGCGTTTTAATCCTTTATTTACCGGGCTTGAAGCTGTCCTTCAGGCTGACGGAGCGGTTGAATACCAGATGCTCCGGTGCGGAGTCCTTGCTGTCGGGGCAGAAGTAGCCCAGACGCATGAACTGGTAGGAGGCGGGAGCCTTGGCGGTTTCCAGACTCTTTTCCACCTTGCAGCCGGTGAGCACCTCCAGAGAGTTGGGATTCAGACAGGACAGGAAATCCTTGTTTGCGGCATCCGGATCGGGATCGTCAAAGAGGTTAGAGTACTGACGGACTTCTGCGTCGCAGCAGTTATCCGCATCCACCCAATGGATGGTTGCGCCCTTGATCTTGCGACCGTCGGCGGGATCACCGCCCTTGGAGTCGGGATCGTAGGTTGCCAGAACTTCAATTACGTTGCCGTTCTCGTCCTTCACGCAGCCGGTGCACCGGATCACATAAGCGCCCTTCAGGCGGCACTCAGGGCCTTCAGGGTACAGACGCTTGTACTTGGGAATGGGCTCGGCAAGGAAGTCGTCCGCTTCGATCCACAGATTCCGGGAGAAGGTGACTTCACGGGTGCCGGCTTCAGGATCGTTGGGGTTGTTTTCCACCTGGAATACTTCGCTCTGACCTTCGGGGTAGTTGGTAATTGTCAGCTTTATGGGCTTCAGAACTGCCATGACACGCTGGGCGGTCTCGTTCAGATCCTCCCGCAGGCAGTACTCCAAAAATGCATACTCAATGGTGTTAGGGCTCTTGGCAACGCCCACCCGGTCGCAGAAATTGCGGATAGATGCGGGAGTGTAGCCACGGCGGCGCAGACCGCACAGGGTGGGCATTCTGGGATCGTCCCAGCCGGATACATAGCCGTTTTCCACCAAGGCTCTGAGCTTGCGCTTGGAAAGTACGGTATGATCGATGCCCAGCCGGGCAAATTCGATCTGGCGGGGATGGTGGGGAACAGACACATTTTCCACAACCCAGTTATACAGGGGACGGTGATTCTCAAATTCCAGAGAACACAGGCTGTGGGTAATCCCCTCCAGCGCGTCCTGAATGGGATGGGCAAAGTCGTACATGGGATAGATGCACCACTTATCGCCCTGACGGTGATGGTGCATATGGCGGATCCGGTAGATCACCGGGTCACGCATGTTAAAGTTGCCGGAGGCCAGATCGATCTTGGCACGCAGGGTATACTTGTTGTCTTCAAATTCACCGGCACGCATGCGGGCGAACAGATCAAGGCTTTCTTCAATAGGACGGTCCCGGTAGGGGGAGGTGGCGGGGGTGTTCAGATCGCCCCGCATTTCCTTGGCCTGCTCGGGAGTCAGCTCGCAGACGTAAGCCAGACCCTTCTTAATCAGCTCAACAGCGTATTCATAATCCTTCTCAAAGTAATCGGAGCCGAAGTAGAACCGGTCACCCCAATCAAAGCCCAGCCAGTGGATGTCCTCTTTAATAGCTTCCACGAACTCCACATCTTCTTTGGTGGGGTTGGTGTCGTCCATACGCAGATTGCAAAGACCGTTAAACTTCTCGGCAGTACCGAAGTCGATAATCAGCGCCTTGCAGTGGCCGATATGCAGGTAGCCGTTGGGCTCCGGCGGAAACCGGGTGTGGACGGTCTGACCTGCGTAGCGGCCACCCTCGGCAATATCCTCTTCAATAAAGGCATGGATGAAATTCTTACTTTCTGTGATTTCAGCCATTGTAAGCATCCTCTCTTTTGCTAAAATTCCCAGATATTATAACCCATTGACGCAGGTTTTGCAACTGGAAAACCGGAATATTCCGGAGGAATTACCTGTCCGGTGTCAATATTATGAATTTTGGGAAAACATTTTCGGAAAAATGATAAATTGTGGTTGTCAATTTGCCAGTCTTATTATAAAATAGGAAAGGATATGAAAGAAGGGGTGATACGGTATGCGTGAGATCAAATATAAGCGCATCCTGCTGAAGGTCAGCGGTGAAGCGCTTGGACAGAAAACCGCCGGCGGCGACGGCTTCGGTCTGGATTTTACCAAGATCAACGCAGTTTGCAATTCTATTAAAGAATGTGTGCAGATGGGTGTGCAGGTGGGGCTTGTGATCGGCGGCGGCAACTTCTGGCGCGGCGTGAAAAACGGAGAGGGCAAGATGCAGCGTTCCCATGCGGATGCTATGGGTATGCTGGCTACGGTGATGAACTGCATTGCAGTAGCCGATGCGCTTGAAGAGCATGGGCTCGATGCCCGGGTACTTACCGCTGTTGAGATGCACAAGTTTGCCGAATACTTTACAAGAGATACGGCCAACCGCTATCTGAACGAGGGAAAGGTGGTGCTGTTTGCGGCAGGAACCGGCAACCCCTATTTCTCCACCGACACCGGCGCAGTGCTTCGGGGCGTGGAGATCGAAGCGGACGCAATCCTGATGGCAAAGAACATTGACGGTATTTACTCTGCAGATCCCAAAAAAGATCCTGCTGCTGTCAAGTTTGACAGCCTGACCTATAACGAAGTGCTGGACAAGGGCTTGAAGGCCACGGATACCACAGCTATGGCATTGGCTATGGACAATCATATTCCTATGGTCTGCTTCGGTCTGGCAGAGGAAAACAGCATTATCCGCGTGGTTTGCGGCGAGAAGATCGGAACCACCGTTACCAATTAATTTTTAGGAGGAAATGACATGAGCGTAGATTTTAAGGAATACGGAAGAAGAATGGACAAGGCTCTGGACCATCTGGCAGAGGAATTTGGTGCTGTTCGCGCAGGCCGTGCCAATGCAAAGGTTCTGGACCGCATCACGGTTGAATATTATGGCAGTGAAACACCCCTGAACGGCGTGGCCACCATTTCTTCTCCCGATGCACGTACTCTGGTAGTCCAGCCCTGGGATTCCAGCCTGCTGAAGGAGATCCAGAAGGCGATCCAGACCAGCGATTTGGGCATCAATCCCCAGAATGACGGCAAGGTGATCCGGCTGGTATTCCCCCAGCTGACGGAGGAGCGCCGTAAGGAACTGACCAAGCAGGTTAAGAAGTATGCTGAGGATGCTAAGGTTGCTATGCGTAACATCCGCCGTGACGGCATGGATTACGTGAAGAAGCTGAAGAAGAATTCTGAGATCACCGAAGATGAGCAGAAGAAGGCAGAAAAGGACCTGCAGGATATGCTGGATAAGAATATCAAGAGGGTCGACGAGGCAACCGCAGCCAAGGAAAAGGAATTGATGGCAATCTGAAAGCCGTGAAATTGGGGGCGCTTGCGCCCCCAATACCGCTATTTTATGCAAGCGAGGTTAGAACATGGCAATGTCCGACGAACAGAAAAATATCGGTCCTGTACCCCGGCATATCGCCATTATTATGGATGGTAACGGCCGCTGGGCAAAGAAGCGGGGACTGCCCCGTACTGCCGGCCATGCTGCCGGTGCGGAGGCTTTCCGCCGTACAGCCAATTATTGCCGCACTCTGGGTGTGGAGTATTTAACGGTCTACGCTTTTTCCACTGAAAACTGGAAACGCTCGGAGGAGGAAGTATCCGGTATTATGAAGCTGCTTGGGAAGTATCTTTCCGAAGCGCTGCGGGATATGGAAAAGAACCATGTCCGGTTTCAGTTTTTTGGTGATCTGACAAGACTCAGTCCCCAGTTGCAGAAGCTGTGCAGGGATGCGGAGGAGCGCTCAAAAGGTTTTGGACAGGTACAGGTGAACTTCTGCCTGAATTACGGAGGCCGGGATGAGATCGTCAAGGCAGCACAGGCTTTTGCGGCAGATGTGTCGCAGGGAAAGAGAAAACCGGAGGAGCTGACGGAACAAATGCTGTCCGGTTACCTGTATTCCGCGGACGTACCGGATCCGGAACTGATTATCCGGCCCTCCGGGGAGATGCGCACCAGCAATTTCCTGCTGTGGCAGTCTGCATACTCGGAATATGTATTTATGGATGTTCTGTGGCCGGATTTTCAACCGGATGATCTGGATCAGGCCATTGCGGAATATAACCGGCGTAACCGCCGTTTTGGAGGCGTATAAACTATGAAAACTCGGATCCTTGCGGCGGCTGCTTTGCTTCCGCTGCTGCTTGTGGTGATTCTGGTGCTGCCCCCGGTCTGTACCGCTGTACTTGTGGGACTGATGTCTGCGGTAGGTGCCTATGAATTGCTGTATGGCACCGGTCTGGTAAAGCAGCCCCGGCTTATTATTTATACTGTTGTAATGAGTGTGCTGGTGAGCCTGTGGAGCCACTTCGGTATGGGTTACGCTCCCGCACTTTTGGGAATACTGGTATTCTGTGGAGTCCTGTATGGAGAAGTTCTGCACTCCCATGCAAAGCTTCCTTATGAAAGCATCACCGTGTGCCTGGCAGGCGGATTGCTGATTCCCTTTCTGCTCAGTGCGTTGGTACGGATTCGCAGCGGTGAAAACGGCCAATTTTTGATTCTGCTTCCCTTTGTGCTGGCCTTTTTGTCCGATACGGGCGCCTATTTTGTGGGCTGTTTTTTGGGTAAGCATAAGCTGGCACCGGTCATCAGCCCTAAGAAAACCGTAGAGGGTGTGATCGGCGGTGTGGCTGCAGCTATTCTGGGCATGCTGCTGTACTGCCTGATATTGAACCGGGTCTTTGATTTTCAGGTCAATTATCTGTATGCGGCTCTGTACGGCCTGCTGGGATCTCTGGCTGCGGTATTTGGCGACTTGAGCTTTTCTGCAATCAAGAGGCAGGTGGGCATCAAGGATTACGGCAATCTGATTCCCGGCCACGGCGGCGTTCTGGACCGTTTTGATTCCATGACCCTCGTGGCACCTTTGGCAGAGGCGTTGCTGCTTCTGCTGCCTGTGGCGGTGAAATAAATGGTAAATTGTGTAAGTATATTAGGCTCTACCGGTTCTATCGGCCGGCAGAGTCTGGACATTATTGAACATCTGGGCCTGCCTGTAGCGGCGCTGACCGCCGGCAGCAATGTAGAACGTATGGCAGAGCAGTGCCGCAAATACCGGCCCCAACTGGCTGTTATGGCTACCCGTGAAGCAGCGGAGCAGCTGCAGAAAGAACTTCCGGAACAGGAAGTCGCATGGGGAGAAGAGGGCTTGATTCAAGCTGCAACCATCCCGCAGGCGGACTGCGTGATTACCGCCATAGTGGGTATGGTGGGCTTGAAACCCACGCTGGCTGCCATCCGGCAAGGAAAGCGGATTGGTCTTGCCAACAAGGAGACTATGGTCTGCGCCGGTGAACTGGTCATGGCAGAGGCGAAAAAGTACAATGCCCAGATCATTCCGGTGGATTCGGAACATTCCGCGATTTTCCAGTGCCTGATGGGCTGCGGTGATAAGCGGGAAGTAAAGCGCTTGCTGCTGACCTGCTCCGGCGGCCCCTTCTACGGCAAAAGCCGGGAAGAATTGGGTACGGTGACCAAGGCAGATGCGCTGAAACATCCCAATTGGAAGATGGGTGCAAAAATTACCATCGACTGTGCTACCCTTATGAATAAGGGCTTGGAAGTAATCGAAGCCATGCGGCTGTATGAGCTGCCCCTTTCCAAGGTGGATGTACTGATCCATCGGCAGAGCATCGTCCATTCTCTGGTGGAGTATACGGACGGTGCGGTGATGGCTCAGCTGGGAAGTCCCGATATGCGCCTTCCCATCCAGCTTGCCATGACCTATCCTGCCCGGACGGAGTGTCCTGTGGAGCCGCTGGATCTGACAACATGCGGCGCGCTGACCTTCGCAGCACCGGACATGGAGGCGTTTCCCTGCTTGGCACTGGCAAGAAAGTGCGCAGTGCTGGGCGGTACAGCCTGTTCTGCCATGAACGGTGCCAATGAAGAGGCAGTTGCCCTGTTTTTGCAGGATAAGATCGGTTTTTATGATATTTACGATCTGGTAGCCAAGGCGGTGGACGCGGTTCCCTTTGTCCAGAATCCCGATTTGGAGCAGATTCTGGAGGCTGACAGGCTTGCCCGTCTGGCAGTGCGCCAATTTATTTAATGCGAGGACTGTTATGAGCATTATTTTTGCGATCCTTTTGTTCAGTATTTTAATATTTGTCCATGAGTTGGGCCATTTTCTGGCGGCCAAGGCTTCTGGTGTGCAGGTCAATGAGTTTGCCATGTTTATGGGGCCTACCATCGTGAAGTGGCAGCGGGGTGAAACCCAGTATTCCATCCGGTGCATCCCTATTGGCGGCTACTGTGCCATGGAGGGCGAGGACACGGATACGGACAATCCCCGTTCTTTCCAAAAGGCAGCATGGTGGAAACGGCTTATCATCTTGGTGGCCGGTGCTTTCATGAATTTTATCGCAGGCTTTTTGATTTTTGCTGTTTTGTATTTGCCGGGCAACCAAATTGTAGTTCCGCAAATCGTTGAATTCAGCGATTGCTGCATGTTTAACCATGAGCAGGGACTGCAGCTTGGCGATGAGATTCTGGAGCTGGATGGGGAAAAAATATATATCAACGGCGATGTTACGCTGATTCTGAGCTTGAATAACACGGTAGAGCATGACATTACGGTGCTCCGGAACGGAGAGCGGATCGTGTTGGAGAACCTGACCATGGGCCATACCCATGTGAACGAGGAAGGACAGGAGTATCTACACTACGGGTTTACCATCGGACAGAAAAAACAGACGGATTTCTGGGGCAAGCTGGACTATGTCTGGCGGGTCTGCGTGGATAATGTGCGAAATGTGCGGCTGAGTTTGCAGATGCTGGTGACAGGGCAGGCAGGACTCAAGGATATGACCGGTCCGGTAGGCATTGTGAAATATATGTCCGATGTGGCAGAGGCTTCTGACAGTGCCAAAAATGCGCTTCTCAACATGCTGTCTTTTGGCGGCATGATCGCATTGAATCTGGGCGTTATGAATTTGCTGCCTATTCCGGCGCTGGATGGCGGACGGGTGGTTGGCTTGCTTCTGACCACCGGTATTGAAGCCATTACCAGAAAAAAGATCAATCCCAAATACGAGGGTTATATCCACGGCGCAGGCATGATCTTGCTGCTGGCGCTGATGGCAGTGATCCTGTTCAAAGATATTTTCTTTATTTTTAAGGGGTAAGACCTATGACAAGACAAATTCATGTGGGCGGTATCCCCATTGGCGGCGGTGCGCCGGTGGTGATCCAGTCCATGCTGAATACAAAGACCACAGATATCGAGGGAAGTTTGGCTCAGCTACGGCAGCTGAAGCAGGCGGGCTGCCAGATCGCCCGTCTGGCTGTTCCCAATATGGAGGCAGCAAAGACTTTTGGAGATATTTGCAGGGAGTCTCCTTTGCCCTTGGTGGCGGATATCCATTTTGACTATAAGCTGGCTATCGCGGCAGCGGAGGGCGGTGCGGCCAAGATCCGCATTAACCCCGGCAACATCGGTGGCAACGACCGGGTGCAGGCAGTGGTTGCGGTCTGCAAGGAACGCCATATCCCTATCCGCATCGGCGTCAACGGCGGCTCTCTGGAGAAAAAGCTGCTGGAAAAGTACGGCCATCCCACTGCGGAAGCATTGGTGGAAAGCGCTTTCGGCCATTTGGAACTGTTGGAGAAGTTCGGCTTTTATGACACCTGTGTGTCCATGAAATCCTCTAATGTACCAACCATGGTGGCGGCAGCCCGGCTGTTCCGGGAGAAATGCGATTATCCTATCCACATCGGCGTGACGGAAACTGGCCCCGTGCGAATGGGACTTATGAAGTCCGCTATGGGTATCGGTGCGCTATTATTGGACGGCATCGGTGATACCATTCGCGTAAGTCTGACCGATGATCCGGTGGAAGAAGTTTATGCAGCCAAGGATATTCTAAAGGCGGCAGGACTGCGCAAGGAGGGCGTGAACATTATTTCCTGTCCTACCTGCGGACGGACGAATATTGACCTAATCGGGCTTGTGAATCAAGTGGAGCAGGCGCTGAAAGACTGCGAGAAGCCCATCACCGTGGCAGTCATGGGCTGTATCGTCAACGGCCCCGGGGAAGCCCGGGAAGCGGATATCGGCATTGCCGGCGGCGACGGCTGCGGTATGCTGTTTGAAAAGGGGCAGCAGATCGAAAAATTGCCCTATGAGCAGCTTTTACCTGCACTATTAAAGAGAATTGAACTGCTTTGAGGAAGCTATGAGTGAAAATGTACATTTTTTGAATATGTTTCCGGACTATGAGCCGCCTGAGCCGCTGCAAGCGCTGCTTTCTCAGGCGGCCATTGCGGCTGCGGATATTGACCCGGCAAGCCGCACAGTCTCGGTGGTGATTCACACAGCTAGGTACATACCCCAAAGGCTTTTGAATCAAGCGGCACAGGAAATTGCCGCCCAGTATGGTCTGCAAAAGCTGGAACTGCTTGCGACCCATCCGGCTGACCAACTGACCATGATCGAGCCGGAAGAACTGATGAACCTGTTTGTGGCACAGAATTCCATGTGCCGGGGTTCTCTTGCCGGCGCTAAGTGGAGCTGGGAGGATACTGCGCTGGTGATCCAACTGATTGCCAACGGCAAGGCGGAACTGGAGGAATGCTGCGGTGCGGTATGCCGTAGTTTGCGGGAGCGGTTTGGAACAGATGTAACGATAGAGATCCGGGCAGGGGAGATCCTGCAGGGACAGGCGTTGTTTGACGCCATGGAAAGAATGCGGGGATCTTTGATGGCTGATCTGCCTAAGCATGCGGGTGAAGAGCCGAAGAAAGAGGTCAAGTCCCAGGAATCCGACGCGATCTACGGAAAGCCCTTTAAGGGCAATCCGGTACCCATGCAGGAGCTGGATCTGAACATGGGCAGCATTATCGTGGAGGGCCGGGTCTTCCATTTGGAGCATAAGGAATTGACCAAGCGAAACGCATGGGTCATCAATTTTGACATGACAGACAATTACGGCTCTGTTCGGGTAAGCCGTTTTCTGGAAAATAAAGAAGCCAAGCCCATTCTGGATGGCGTGAAGGATGGGGATGTGGTGAAGGTGCAGGGCAAGCTGATGGTGGATAACTTCACCAATGAGACAGTCTTGAAGCCCTTTGCAATCATGCCCGGCTCTATGCCGAAGCGGAAAGATACAGCCGTTGGCGCTAAGCGGGTGGAACTGCATCTGCACACTACCATGAGCAACATGGACGCGCTGACCAGCACCAAAAAGGCTATTAAGCAGGCAGCTGCATGGGGACACCGGGCCATTGCCATTACGGACCATGGCTGTGTGCAGTCCTTTACGGACGCCCTGCATACGGTGGAGGATTGGAAGGGCGCGCCCAAGGTGGCCGGTACGGACGATACCATCAAGATCCTTTACGGCTGTGAGGGCTACTATGTGAACGATGTGGACGACAAGGTGGCAGTGAAGGGCAGCCGGGATATGGCCTTTGACGGGGAATATGTGGCCTTCGATCTGGAGACTACCGGTCTTTCCTTCCGTACGGACCGGATCATTGAGATCGGCGCGGTTATCATGCGTGATGGGCAGGAGATCGACCGGTTCCAGACCTTTGTGGATCCTGAGAGGCCGCTGCAAAGAGAAACCACAGAACTGACCGGCATTACCGACGAAATGCTACGGGGTGCGCCGCTGATTGAAGAAGCGCTTCCCAAGTTTCTGGAATTTGTGGGAGACAGGGTATTGGTTGCCCACAACGCGGACTTCGATACCAGCTTTATCCGCGCTGAGTGTGGGCGGCTGGGTTATGAATACAAGTATACCTCTGCCGATACGCTGGTTCTTTCGCAGAATCTGATGCCGGAGCTGAATAAATTCAAGCTGAACATCGTGGCGGATGCCTTGAATCTGCCGGAGTTTAACCACCACAGAGCGGCAGATGACGCAGTGATTTGCGGACTTGTGATGGCAAAGATGCTGGAAAAGCTCCAGCAGATGGGGGTATCCTCTCTGCAGGCGGTGAACAAGGCTATGGAGCCGATCCGCTCTGCTGCCCGCCGGGAAAGCCGCCACGCTCAGCATATTATCCTGTTTGCCAAAAATCAGATCGGCCTGCGGAATCTCTATCAGCTGATCTCGGAAGCAAATCTGTACCACTTTAAGCGTGTACCCAGAATTCTGAAATCGGAGCTGATGAAGCTTCGGGAGGGCCTGATTATCGGCTCTGCCTGCGAGGCAAACGAGCTGTTCCAAGCGGTCATTAAGGGCGCGGGCGATGAAGAACTGAAGCGTATTGCGTCGTTCTACGACTATCTGGAGGTGCAGCCCATTTCCAACAACCGCTTTATGCTGGAAAAGGGGCAGGCCAAGGACGAAGAACAGCTCCGGGACTTTAACCGCACCATCGTGCGATTGGGTGAGGAAATGGGTAAAATGGTGGTTGCCACCGGTGACGTGCATTTTCTCAATCCCGAGGATGAGATATTCCGCCACATTCTGCTGGCTACCAAGGGCTTTGAGGATGCGGACAAGCCCAATCCGCTGTATTTCCGTACCACCGATGAGATGCTGGAGGAATTCTCCTATCTGGGGCAGGAAAAGGCTTATGAGATCGTGGTCACCAATCCCAATCTGATTGCGGATATGTGCGAGACTATGCGTCCTGTGCCTCACAATCTGTTCGCCCCCAAGATCGAAAACTCCGTGGAGGATCTGAAAGAACTGGTTTACGGCAAGATGCATAGGCTTTACGGCGAGAATCCGCCGGAGCTGATCGTCAAGCGCGTGGAAACGGAACTGAATGATATTATCAACTGTCACTATGATGTGATTTACATGTCCGCCCAGAAGCTGGTGCAGAACTCGCTGGAAAATGGCTATCTGGTAGGCTCCCGTGGCTCTGTTGGCTCGTCCATTGTGGCTTACATGTCCGGTATTACGGAGGTTAATTCCTTCCCGCCCCACTACCGTTGCCCCAATCCGGAGTGCAAGTATACTACCTTTGATGTGCCCAAGGGCTTTGAGTGCGGTGCGGACTTGCCGGATGCGGTTTGCCCCAAGTGCGGTACGGCCTATGCCAAAGAGGGATTTAATATCCCCTTTGAAACATTCCTGGGTTTCGGCGGCGACAAGGTGCCGGATATCGACCTGAACTTCTCCGGTGAATATCAGGCCAGAGCCCATGCCTACTGTACGGAAATGTTCGGAAAATCCCATGTTTTCCGGGCAGGCACCGTGGGAAGCGTGGCAGAAAAGACGGCATTCGGCTACGTGAAAAAGTATCTGGAAGAGCGTGGTAAGACTGCCTCCAATGCGGAAAAGGCCAGATTGGCTGCCGGCTGCGTAGGCGTGCGCCGTACCACCGGTCAGCATCCCGGCGGCCTTGTAGTTATTCCGCAGGAGAATGAGATCTGGGACTTTTGCCCGGTGCAGCACCCGGCGGACGACCCCAATTCCGACCAGATCACTACCCATTTTGAATACCACTCCATGGAAGAAAATCTTCTGAAGCTGGATATGCTGGGTCACGATGACCCTACCATGATCCGTATGATGGAGGATATGACCGGGGTGGATGCCAAGCTGATCCCTCTGGACGATAAAAACACCATGTCCATCTTCACCTCTTCCAAGGTGCTGGGCTATGAGGATGATCCTATCCTTGGCCCCACCGGCGCGGTGGCTGTGCCGGAGTTCAATACCCGCTTTACCCGTGGTGTTCTGTTGGATACCAAGCCGGAGAAGTTTGACTTTCTGGTGCGTATTTCCGGCTATACCCACGGAACGGACGTGTGGCTGGGTAACGCCAAGGATCTGATTGTGTCCGGTACCGCGAGGGTTGACCAGACCATCGGCTGCCGTGATGATATCATGATCTATCTGATCTCCTGCGGTATGCCTGAAAAACGGTCCTTTAAGATCATGGAGGCTGTCCGTAAGGGTAAGGGCCTTCCTGATGGAGCAGAAGAAGAGATGATCGCCGCCGGCGTGCCGGACTGGTATATCGGCTCCTGCAAGAAGATCAAGTACCTTTTCCCCAAGGCTCACGCGGTGGCTTATGTTATGATGGCATTCCGGATCGCATGGTTCAAGGTCTATCATCCGCTTGCTTTCTATGCTGCCTATTTCTACCGGCGCAGCCAGAAGGGCGGCTTTGACGCGGTGCTGATGACTCACGGTAAGGACGCGGTGGTGGCCAATATCAAGGCTATCGATGATAACGAAAACGCCACCGCCAAGGACGAGGATCTGCTGACTACCTTGGAAGTGGTGTACGAATTCTATCTGCGGGGCTTGGAATTTCTGCCCATTGACCTGTATAAGAGCCATGCCACCAAGTTTCTGATTGAGGACGGAAAGCTGCGTCCTCCCTTTGTGGCCATCTCCGGTCTGGGTGAAAGTGCGGCATGGGATCTGGTCAACGGCCGGGAGGGAAAACAGTTCCTTTCCATTGAGGAAGTGACCGCTGCCTGCCCCAAGGTGTCCAAGACTCATATCCAGATGCTTAAAGAAGCCGGCGCCTTTGGCGATATGCCGGAAACGGATCAAATCAGCCTGTTTTAAGGAGAATTTCTTATGCAAGATATTGGAACACAGTTTCATATTCGCTGCAATCCGGAGGATGTGGGACGCTACTGTTTCCTGCCCGGCGATCCGGGCAGATGCGAGGCTATCGCTGCCCATTTTGAAAATCCGGTCCATGTGGGCATGAACCGGGAGTATAATATCTATACAGGCTACCTGCTGGACCAGAAGGTTTCCGTTTGCTCCACCGGTATCGGCGGCCCTTCCGCGGCCATTGCCATGGAGGAGCTGCATAATATCGGTGTAGATACCTTTATCCGGGTGGGCACCTGCGGCGGTATTGCCATGGATGTGCTGCCCGGGGATGTGGTGGTAGCTACCGGTGCGGTACGGTTTGAGCATACATCGCTGGAATATGCGCCCATTGAGTTCCCGGCAGTACCGGATTTTGGCATCGCGGCAGCACTGAAGGCTGCGAGTGAAGAACTTGGCTTCCGTACCCATGTGGGTGTTGTTCAGTGTAAAGACTCTTTCTACGGTCAGCACTCGCCGGAAAAGTCCCCTGTTTCGTGGGAACTTTTGCAGAAATGGGAAAGCTGGAAACGGCTGGGGGTGAAGGCCAGCGAGATGGAATCCGCGGCCTTGTTCGTGGTAGCAGCAGCGCTGGGTGTGCGCTGCGGCAGCTGCTTCCATGTGGTGTGGAATCAGGAACGGGAAAAGGCCGGCCTGGAAATGCCCATGACCGAGGATACCAGCGGTGCTATCAAAGTAGGCATTGAAGCCATGAAGAAGATCATCATGGCGGATAAAGCATAAAAAGAGAGGTGTCTTACGACACCTCTTTTTTTGTTTTTCGGGATTTGACCGGGATCTGGGACAGGATCACGGCGGCAAACACCAACACGCAGCCCAAGGCTTCCAGAGGACTGAGCCGCTCATTCAGTACCAGCCAGCCGGATAAAACTGCAAAAACGGATTCCAGACTCATGATGAGGGATGCGGCTGACGGCTCCAGATTTTTTTGACCGATGATCTGCAATGAATAAGCAGCACCCATAGACAGAAGACCCGCATAGCACAGGGGCAGCCAGCAATCCAGCAGTGTTTGCAATGTGGGCGTTTCCGTAAGGAACATCATAACAGCAGACAGCAGGCTGCATACCAGTGCCTGTATCAGATTCAGCCGCAGCACATCTACGGAATTTACGTAAATATCCACCACGGTGATCTGCACAGCGAACATAAATGCACAGCCCAGCGTCAGCAGATCGCCTGTGCTGACCTGCGGTACACCGGCAAAACTCAAAAAGTACAATCCGGCCACTGCCAGCACCACGCTGACAGGGATCATGGCAGAGGGCTTCCGCTTCAGAAAAATTCCAATGATCGGAACGATCACAATGTACATGGCGGTGAGGAAACCGGACTTGCCTGCATCCGTATCCACAATACCCAGCTGCTGCAGGTTGCAGGCCAGAAACAGCGGAATGCCGCACAGAATACCGGCCTTCCACAGCTGTTTGTCACTCCAGCGGGCACGGGAGGTCTTTCCATCCTGCTTGAACCGGTCTGCAATCAAAATGACAGGCAGCATACCGATCACGCCAAGGGCGCACCGTACCGCCTGAAAGGTAAAGGGGCCAATATGGTCCATACCCACGCTTTGGGCCACAAAGGTGGAGCCCCAAAAAATAGTTGCAATCAGAATACAAAGACTGCCTGTTAAACGCTTTTTCATAACATCACCGTTTGCTACTGTAGCATATCTTGTAAATATTTGCAAGATAAGATTTGACTTGATTGAAATTTACCGGGAATGTGATATAATAATATCAATAATGCTTTGCGGACAATTCTGGAGGTAATTATGGAAAAAACCAATTTAATCAGAAAACGTTGTGAGATTTCCGTGGAAGACACTTGGGCAACGGAGGATATGTTCGCAAGCGATGAGGCTTGGGAGCAGCAGCTTTCCACTCTGGAAGAGGATCAAAAAATGCTGACAGGCTTTGCAGGGCACTTGGCAGAGAGCGCCAAAGTGCTTTACGACTATCTTTTCAATATGGAACAGGTGGATGCAAAGGCAGATCTTTTGGGCAATTACTGTATGCGCAAATCCGATGTGGACACCAGGGATGCCCGCTATCAGGCAATGGTAGGCCGGTTTATGAGCGCCGTTGTGGCCCTCAGCGCCGCACTTAGCTTTGAAACACCGGAAATTATGGCGATTTCCGATGAACGTCTGGACGGTTTCTACGCTGAGTATCCTGCATTGGAGCGTTACCGCCGGTATCTGACGGACTTGCGCCGCCGCAAGGAACACATCCTCAGTCCTGCGGAAGAAAAGCTGCTGGCTGCTGCCGGTGAATTGGCACAGACACCGGATAACGTGTACGGCATGTTTGCCGATGCGGATCTGACTTTCCCGGATGCAGTGGACAGCAAAGGCGTAAGGCACTCTGTTAGTCAGGGCACCTTTGTTGCCTGTCAGGAGAGTGCTGACCGTCAGTTGCGGAAAAATGCCTATGAAAGCCTGTACGGCGGCTTCGCAGCCTTCAAGAATACGGCAGCAGGCCTTTTGAATGCCCAGAATAAGCAAATCAAATTTTTTGCAGAGGCAAGAAAGTATCCTAATGCTTTTGAAGCGGCGCTGGATAACAACAACGTACCCACATCTGTATATTTGAACCTCATCGATACGGTTCATAAAAATATGGACAAGATGCACCGCTATGTGCGCCTGCGGAAAAAGCTGCTGGGCGTGGACGAACTTCATTTTTACGATATATACGCTCCGCTAGTGGCGGACGTGGATAAAAAAATCCCGTTCGCACAGGCTAAACAGACGGTGTATGACTCTTTGGCACCCTTGGGTGAAGAATACCGCAAGGTGCTGCAGGGGGGCTTTGAAAACCGCTGGATCGATGTGTACCAGAACGAGGGCAAGCGCAGCGGTGCCTATTCTGCCGGTGCAGCGGTGCATCCCTACGTGCTGCTGAATTACTCCGGTACGCTGGACAGCCAGTTTACGCTGGCTCATGAGATGGGCCATGCCCTGCACTCTTATCTGTCCAACAAGACACAGAATCCTATTGATTCTCAGTATGTGATTTTTGTGGCAGAGGTGGCATCCACCTGCAACGAAGCACTGCTGATGGAATATCTGCTGGATAAGACCACGGACAAGAAGGAGCGGGCATACCTGATTAACCACTTTTTGGAGCAGTTTAAGGGAACGCTTTACCGGCAGACCATGTTCGCAGAGTTTGAACTGAATATCGGCCGTATGGTAAGTGCAGGTCAGACCCTGACCGCTGACGGACTGTGTGCTGAGTACCGGCGTCTCAATGAGCAGTATTTCGGTCCGGATATGGTGGTCGACGATCAGATCGCTGTGGAATGGGCGAGAATTCCCCATTTCTATTACGACTACTATGTATTCCAGTACGCTACCGGCTATGCGGCGGCTATTGCCCTGTCTCGCCGAATCCTTAGTGAGGGAGAGCCAGCAGTAAAGGATTATTTACAATTCCTTTCTGGTGGTTGTTCCAAGAGCCCCATGGAGCTGCTGAAGGATGCGGGTGTGGATATGACCAGCCCCGAACCTGTGGAGCAGGCACTGCAGTTGTTTGGGGAGCTGCTTGACGAGATGGAGGCGCTGGTAAACTGATATGAATGAGATTTTTCTTCCCACACTGCACACCTTTGCCATGAAGAATCCCTTTACCGGCTCCTGCGGTTCGTTCCGTTTTCGGGCGGTGCCCAATGTGGTCATGAAAACGCCAAAAGAGGTGGATATGGAGGCAAGCTCCATTACTGCGGAGTTTTGGCACGGCCTCTATTGCTATGAGAAAAGTACCATCGAGGGGGCCGAAACATTTCCCATGAGCGAAGAGGGCCGGCTTGCACTGAAAGCGTGGCTTGAATCCAATATTTAAAAAACCTGTGATATATATTCACAAGCGAAAAGGGTCTGTTGCAAGCAACAGACCCTTTTCGCACTTTTGTAATCTTTAGTTATGCCTTTTCTACTGCGGCCAGAACATCTGCCATTACTTCGGAATCCACAGTTTCCATCAGGCCGTTATCGTAGCACTGGGCCACTTTGGGATCGATAGGCAGCCGGGCCAGTACCGGCAGATCAAATTCCTGAGCCACCGCATCCAGCTTGCTCTTGCCGAACACTTCGATCTTCTTGCCGCAATCAGGGCACTGCAGATAGCTGTAGTTCTCCACAAAGCCCAGTACCGGCACATGCATCATGTTTGCCATCTTCACAGCCTTGCTGACGATCATGGACACCAGATCCTGAGGACTGGTAACGATCACAATGCCGTCGATGGGCAGGCTCTGGAATACGGTCAGGGGTACGTCGCCGGTTCCGGGAGGCATATCCACGAACAGATAGTCAACATCTTCCCAGATCACATCGGTCCAGAACTGCTTAACCGCGCCGGCAATCACCGGGCCGCGCCAGACCACCGGATCGGTGCTGTTGTCCAGCAGCAGATTGATGGACATGACCTGAATGCCGCTGCGGGTCAGTGCAGGATAAATACCGTCCTCAGTGGCACCCCGGCACTCGGTAACACCGAAAGCCGTAGGTGCAGAGGGGCCGGTAATATCTGCATCCAGCACGCCGACCCGCTTGCCCTTCCGGGCCATACCGACGGCCAGCATAGAGGTGACGGTGGACTTACCCACGCCGCCCTTACCGGAAACAACCGCAATCACTTTCTTAACGCTGGCTTTCGCATTCAAGTTGGCCAGCAGACTTTCCTGCTTACGGTCAGCGCAATCGCTGCCGCAGGAGGAACAATTACCATTACAAGAACCCATTGTTTTTCGCGCTCCTTATTTGATATCTTTTCGTATTATAGTCCTATAGATTCAATTAGTCAACCCTGTGCCGCTTCCCACTGCTCCATCAGATCCATAAGAACCGCCTCTGCCGTTTCTTTTTCTCCCAGTAGACGTGTCAGTTCCTGATAATCTGCAGCCGCTGCTTCAATGGCCGTATCCAGCTGGGCAATGGCATTTTCCTGCTTTTCAATCTCCCGTTCCAGACGGCGGACCAGTTTACCGATATCCTTTGTGCCGCCCTTGGGCTTCTCTTTTTTAATCTTCGGCTCCGGGGTTGCCGGGATTTTTGCCATGGCTTCATGCTCCAGAATGGACCGGTACTTGGCATAGCCACATTTGAAGTCCCGGATGGTGCCGTCCTCCAGCAGCCAGATACGCTCGGCAAATTTTTCGATAAAGTACCGGTCGTGGGACACGAACAGCAGCACGCCCTCGAATTCCTCGATGGCAGCCTCCACCCATTCCCGGGAAGCAATGTCCAGATGGTTGGTAGGCTCGTCCAGAATCAACAGGTTGATCTTCTCATCCATCAGCATACACAGCCGCAGACGGGACTGCTCGCCGCCGGACAGGTTGCCTACGCTTTTGAACACATCCTCACCTTGGAACAAAAATGCGCCCAGACGGTCACGGGCGACCTGTGGGGTGCAGTTTTTCTCATAAAGCATGGTATCGTACAGACTGCGCTCCGGATGATTGAATTTGATAATCTGGGGTAAATAGCCCCACTTCACCGTAGGACCGAACTGTATTTTACCCTGACAGGTTTCCTCTCCCAGCAGGCATTTGATAAAAGTGGATTTTCCGGTGCCGTTATCGCCCAGAAGCGCAATCCGCTCGCCGCCCTCCACCGTCAGTTCCAGATCCGAAAACAGAGTTCTTTCTCTGTAGGCTTTGGAAACGTTCTTCATTTTGAAAACCACATCACCGGAGAAATCCTTTTCTCCGAAGGTGGCCTTCATGGTCCTTTCTGTTTTAGGGCGTTCGGTTTTTTTGATCCGCTCCATCCGGTGCTGAATGGACATAGCCCGCCGGTAAAGGGTGCGGTTATTGATGCCCCAGCCCTTCATCCGCTCCACCGTGTAGCCAAGCTGCTTCAGCTTGGCTTGTTCCTGCTCATACTGCTTCAGCTGCAGGTTAAAACGGGCCTGCTTTTCCTCAATGTAGAAGGAGTAGTTGCCGGAATAGAATTCCGCGTGGCCGTCCACAATCTCAATGACCCGGTCAGCCACCTGATCCAGAAAATAGCGGTCATGGGAAATGGCCAGCACCGTACCCTTGAAACTATTGATGTATCCTTCCAGCCACTCCACGCTTCGCAGATCCAGATGGTTGGTAGGCTCGTCTAGCAGTAGGATGTCCGTTTTCTCCAGCAGTAACCGGGCAAGGTTCACTCTGGTCTTCTCGCCGCCGGACAGGCTGTCAAAGGCCTGCTTTCTCTGCTCCGGACTGATACCCAGGCCGTTGCAGATCTTATCCACCTCCACGTCCATGTCGTAGCCGCCGCCGGACTGGAAACGGTTCACAAGGCTGTCATACTCCCGCAGCAGCTCATCATCGGCCCTTTGGGCCATGCAGTATTCCAGCTCCTCCATCCGTTTCCGGATATTCCGCAATGACGCAAAGGCAGCCCGCAGCACATCTTCCACGGTGTAGCCTGCCGGAAAACGGGGGATCTGGGAAATCAGGCCCAGTTTCTTATGGGGATTGATAAAAACTTCCCCGTTGTCATAATCCATGGCTCCGGTCAGAATGTTGAACAGGGTGGTTTTACCGCAGCCGTTGCGGCCCAGTATGGCAACACACTCGCCCTCCTGCACCTCAAAGCTCAAATCTTCCAGCAGGTTTTCCCCGATTACAAAAAACTTTGTTAAATTTTTGACCTGTATATCGATCATAGGTCTTTCTCCAAGATTTATTATGGGTAAATTTCTGTTTATCGCTCCGTTTGATAAGTATATGTATGGGCCGACGCCCTGGGCGGCCCGCCCATACGCACTTACGAATTCGCCGAAAACTATCGCAAATACAGAACTCTTTCCTGCCGGGCCGCCGAGGGCGTCGGCCCCTACATTAGCATTTGTAGCAGTGCCATAAATAGAAATTTACCAAATTATTTTTATTCATCAACTATCTGCTTTATCTGCTCTAAGCTGTATAACAGATTCAGCGCCTGCAGCAGAGCGTTGCTGGACATATGCTCCGGCAGCTCCAGCTTTTTCAGCAATGCCAGCCGTTTTGCCTTACTGTCCGAACCGCCCGACAGGCCCAAATCAAACAGATCCGCTTTGGTGATCTCCGGCGTTTTCCGGCTTGTTTCCTCACCCTCGATGTCAGCACCGGCCCTGCGCAGACAATCAATGATAACTTGGGGTGTCATACCCTCTACACCCAGTTTTCCTTCTTTACCCGGTGCGGATTTACGTCGTTCTTTGCCAGCAATGTCCGGGATGTAGGCATGAAGCAAATACTCCGGCTCAATGGCACTTTTCAAAAAGTTGCGAATCACAAATCCTGCCCCGTCGGAGTCCGTAAAAACGATCAGTCCCCGCATTTTCGCCACCTTGCGCAGCAATTCCAGTTGGGCTTTATCCTTCATAATGCCAAAACCGGAGGTTTCCAAAATCGGCGCGTCCACTACCTGTGACAAAGTGTTCTTATCATATCGACCTTCTACTACAATGGCCTGACGGATCTTAATCATTCCGTGCCTCCTGCGCCAAGCGCATCACAAGCAATTCCAGCAGCCTGTCCGGCTCGTCGTAAGAGGTTTTCATCTGCCGGTCAGTTTCCAGTATCAGCTCCGCAGTGCGGGCGTAGAAGACACCGGAGAAACGTCCGGCGGCAGACATGGCCTTTCGGGCCGGATAGTCTCCCATGCCGCAAAGGCGCATCAGGTCTGTGGATGTTTTGCCGTTATCCAGCAGCGTACGGGCTGTGCCCAACCGACGGAAATGGCCGCCGATGGCACCTAAGATCGCAATGGGCTCCTGCTGCATTTTCAGCAGCGTACGCAGCTTAACAAGTGCTGCACCGTATTCGCCTTGTCCCAGAAGATCGGTCATCTGGAATACCATCGCATCCAAAACCGGCTCCGTTACCGCATCAATATCGCTTTTGTGTATATCGTCTGCACCGGAATAGGCGCAAATTTTGGAGATCTCTCCGGCCAGTGCCGTCATGGTGCCGCCGGTAATGTCGATCAGATAAGCACACAAATCCGGAGTGATCCGCTTTTTGTTGGCGGCAAAATGCCGTGCCACCCACGGGATCAGATCCCGTTGTTCCTGCTTGGCAAATTCCACCACAGTTCCGTTTTTGTCTACCGCACCCCACAGCTTTTTCAGCCGCTTATCCGGCTTCCATGGGGTGGTTTCATAAGTGAATACCACTGTGCAATATTCGGGAATATCGCTGAGGATCTCCGTTATTTTTTCCCGATCCGATTCACCCAGCTTAAAAATGTCGATCTCATCCACCCAAACCATGGTGCTGTCAGCCATCATAGGCAGATTTTCCACTGCGTCGGCAAAGCTGCGGATGTCGAAGTTCTCCGTGGTCAGCTTATGAAAATTAAAGGACTCTGTCAACTCATCAATCAGCAGCTTGCGCAGCTGCTCCAGATAGTGCTGCAGAAGGAAGGTCTCTTCTCCATGGAAAAAATACAGTCTGCCCGGATTCTTTTCCCGGATTGCTGTCTTCAGCTCTTGCATCGCATTGGGCTGCTCATTATTCTTCGCCATGGATTCACCCCCTGAATATAATCGTTCCGTCTGTGTCAGTGCGAAGGACTTTGCTGCCTATTAAGCCCAGCCGCTCCAGTACATCCTGCGCCGGATGCCCATAGGTATTATCCGCGCCCACGCAGATCACTGCAACAGCAGGCCTTGTAACCCACAGCAGTTCCATACAGGCGGAATCCTTTGCACCATGGTGACCTACTACCAGAATGTCCAGTTTCGGCAGCTGTGTATAGGCCAGCAGCGCCTTTTCGCCGGTACTGCTGCGGTCACCAGTTATCAGTATATCACAGTTTTCCGGCTGAAACAAGACACACATGCTGCTTTCGTTATCATCTTTGACGGCTTTTGTGGAAAACAGTGTAATGCCGCTGTCCGGAATTGTAAATGTACTTTCTTCCCCGATCCATTGGATTTTATCTGCATACAGATCAGTCAGCACATCCCGGATACCAGATGTATCCGCAATATCCGGAAGATACAAGGCATCTGCATCAATACGGGACAACAGCATCACCGCACCGCCAGCGTGATCCCGGTCATAGTGGGTCAGGAGCAGGCCGTCCAGCTCCGTAATACCCTGTGATAGCAGTAACTGTACGGCCAGATCTGCTGCAGCCGAATCCATATCACCGCCGCAATCCACCATATAATGTTTTCCGTCCCATTGCAGAAGAAGGCATTGTCCCTGACCCACATCCAATACAGTAAACCGGTAGCTATCGGTTTTTACCTCCAACCGGGCAGCGGCCACGGCGCCCGCAAGGCCAATAGCCACGCAGAAGGCAAGCAAAATGGGCCGTTTCTTTTTGCTACACAGAAATAGTCCCAACAGCACATAACAAAACACCAGCCATGCAACAATGTATACGCTGCAGGTATATACCGCTGCCAACGGAAAAGAAGCAAGAATCCGGGCAACCATCAGTACGTACCGGATGGGCCACGACACTACCCATGCAATGCAACTGCCCAAAGGAATCCAAATTACGCCTGCAATACAGGCTGCCATGATCCCGTAAAATACAAAGGATATGACCCACAGGGTCAGCAGATTGGTAAGGATTCCCACCAGACTGACCGTGCCGAAATAGTAGGCACACAGCGGTGTGGTCGTGGCCATAGCGCCCAGCGTCATGCTGATGCTGCCTGTTGTCCATCTTGTAAGCTTTGCTTTTAACGATTTGCCCTTTGATGGGCCAAATCGCTTTTCGTCCAGAAGATAGGCGCGGATTCTTCCGGAGAACAGGAATATACCCACCATGCAGCCTACAGAGAGCTGAAAGCTTGCGGAGGTAACCGTCAGCGGATTTACCGCAAGCATCACAAGTACCGCAAAGCTCAGCGCCGTTGGCGGATCGTATTCCTTGTTGATCAGCATGGCAAAGATCATCAGGCTCTGCATGATGCAGGCTCTGACGATAGATGGTGTAAAGCCTGCAACTGCCGCAAACAGCACCAAAACCGGTATTCCCAATACTGCCGTCAGTATCCTGCGTTTGCCACAGAGCAGGTACACAAGAGAAAACAGGATAGACACATGCAGCCCGGAAACAGCGATCACATGGCGGATGCCGCTGATTTTAAAATCCGTGTCTGTTTCATAGGAAAGCAGGCTGTCATCACCCAGTAACAATGCTCTGGCAAAGGCCAGCGTATCTTCCGGAAAAACTGCGTCCAATATCCCCACGATCTTCTGCCGCAATGTTACCGCAAAGCCGCTGGCTGGTACGTGGGATGCGTATGTGATCTGCACATCATCGGTACCGTAAGCCAGCAGAAAAATGCCTTTTCCCTGATGGAAGGTAGGCGCTTTTTCGCCGCCGTCTGCGGTAAAGCGCAGGCGGAATGCTCCCTGTACTGTGTCTCCCGGTTTCAAAGCATATTCTGTATTTGCATAAAGGCGCACTTTATAGGTTTTCCCGTCCAGCATCAATTTACCGTCAGCGGCAGTGCCGTATCCGGAATCATAGCTATAGTCGGTGACAGTCACCGCGGCATTTACGGTTTCTCCGTCATAGGCTCTGGCATTTGACAAATACAGCCAGTCAAAGCCGGACAGCCACACAAGCCCAACAACGCATCCAATAAGCACAATGGAAGCAATTCTGCTCCAGCGGCTTTTCATTATACAAAGCCCCACAGCGCAGAGAATGGAGAAAAGCGCAAGCATCGCAAGCCATATGCCGCTTGCTAAGTAAACACCTGCCACCACCGCACATGTAAATCCGATTGTGAACCACATCAGCTTTCGCATAGCGTCTTTCTCCTTTCATATTTGTTCAAAGGGCGCTGCCTAACCGGCAGCGCCCTCAAACTGTTTACTGTACCTTGGAAGCCACGAAGTCGTCTACAAGGGCCAGCGCGTCATCAATCTTGTTGATGTCCTTGCCCCCGCCCATAGCAGAGTCGGGCTTGCCGCCGCCGCTGCCGCCGCAGGTGGTGCAGACCAGCTTCACCAGCTCACCGGCCTTCAGTCCCTTGGCTACCGCATCCTTGCCGCAGACGGCCAGGAAGGTGATCTTTCCATCATTGACAGAAGACAGCACAGCCACCACATCGGAAGCCTTATCCCGCAGGGTATCGCCCATCTGGCGCAGCTTGCCCGCGTCTGCATCGGGCACAGTCGCCGTGATCACATGCAGGCCGCCAACAGCTCTTGCACCGAACAGGAACCGGTCAGCCTCACCGGCAGTTTCCCGGGCCTTGATGGATTCAATGGTCTTCTTCAGGGTCTTGATCTCTTCTACCTGACTCTCCAGCTTGGCAGCCAGTTCCGCAGGCTTGGTCTTGAGGATCGCGCAGGCATTGTACACTCTCTGCCGTGCCAGCTCCATCTCCGCAAGGCAAGCCTTGCCGGTCACAGCCTCGATCCGGCGTACGCCCGATGCCACACTGCCTTCGCTCTCGATCCGGAAAGGACCGACCTTGGCGGTATTATCCAGATGGGTACCGCCGCACAGCTCAATGGAGTAGCCGCCCATATTGACCACACGGACGGTATCGCCGTACTTCTCGCTGAACAGCGCCATAGCACCCATAGCCTTGGCTTCTTCAATGGGCATTTCCCGCACATCAATGGAATAGCCTTCCAGAACAGCGGACTGGACAATGC
The DNA here is from genome assembly GCA_045589835.1 of Faecousia sp. GTDB lineage: Bacteria > Bacillota > Clostridia > Oscillospirales > Oscillospiraceae > Faecousia. The sequence goes on along the minus strand of JAZNPV010000094.1, from coordinate 10,818 downwards.
TATCGATTTTTGCCAGTTCTTCCGCAGTCACCGCGCTGTAGTGGCTGAAGTCAAAACGCAGACGGTCGGGTTCTACCAGAGAGCCGGCCTGATGCACATGGTCGCCCAGTACGCTCTTCAGAGCCTTCTGCAGCAGGTGGGTTGCGGAGTGGGCACGCATGATAGCTTTCCGGCGTTCTACATCGATGGATGCGCAGACCATATCGTCAGTCTTGATGGTGCCGCTGCGCATAACGCCATTGTGCAGGTATCTGCCGCCCTTGTCCTTCTGCACATCGGTAACTTCAAAACGGCTTTCGCCAACCAGAATCACACCGTGGTCAGCAGCCTGACCGCCCATTTCCGCATAGAAGGGAGTTTTATCCAGCACGATAACACCCTTTTCACCGCCGGTGATGGAGCCGGTGACCTCTTCACCTACGCAGACAGCCACAACAGTTGCATTGCAGTTACTTACTTCATAGCCAATAAACTGGGTAGCAGTGACTTCAGAACCAAAGTCGATGCCGGCCCAGCCCAGATCGCCCAGCGCCTTGCGGGCCTCTCTGGCCCGTACGCGCTGCTCTTCACGGCAGGCAGTAAATCTGTCCATATCCACGGTCATGCCTTCGTCTTCCAGCATTTCGATGGTCAGGTCGATGGGGAAACCGTAGGTATCGGCCAGCAGGAATGCATCGTCGCCGGAGAACAGGGTTTCGCCGTTTGCCCTGTGGGCAGCCAGCTTCTCACCGAAAATACGCATACCGGTATCAATAGTACGGTTGAAGTTCTCTTCCTCGTTCTTGACCACCCGGATGATATGCTCCGCACGCTCACGCAGGTAGGTGTAGTGGATCTCGTTCTCCTGAATGACGGTGGACACCACTTCGTACAGGAACGGCTTATTGACGCCCAGCAGCTTGCCGTGACGGGCAGCCCGGCGCAGCAGACGGCGCAGCACGTAGCCACGGCCCTCGTTGGTGGGCTGTACGCCGTCAGCGATCATAAAGGTGGAGGCACGGATATGGTCCGTGATAACACGCAGAGAAACATCCGTCTTTGCGCTCTGACCGTAGGAAGCGCCGGTGATGGCAGTTACATGATTGGTAATGTTCATAACCGTGTCCACGTCAAACAGGCTGTTCACATCCTGGCACACAACAGCCAGACGCTCCAGACCCATGCCGGTATCGATATTCTTCTGGACAAGCTCGGTGTAGTTGCCCTGTCCGTCGTTGTCGAACTGGGAGAACACGTTGTTCCAGACTTCCATAAACCGGTCGCACTCACAGCCCACCTTGCAGTCGGGGCTGCCGCAGCCGTACTTCTCACCGCGGTCATAGTAGATTTCACTGCAGGGGCCGCATGGACCGGAGCCATGCTCCCAGAAGTTATCGGACTTACCGAAGCGGAAAATGTTTTCCGCGGGAATACCGATATCCTTATTCCAGATCTCAAAGGCTTCCTCATCGTTTTCGTAGATGGACGGATACAGCCGATCCTCTTCCAGACCTACCACCTGGGTCAGGAACTCCCAGCTCCATGCGATGGCTTCCTTCTTAAAGTAATCGCCGAAAGAGAAGTTGCCCAGCATTTCGAAGTATGTGGCGTGGCGGGCGGTCTTGCCGTTGTTCTCGGTATCACCGGTACGAATACACTTCTGACAGGTGCAGACGCGGCGGCGGGGAGGCTCCACTTCGCCCTTAAAGTAGGGCTTCATGGGTGCCATACCGGAGTTGATCAGCAGCAGAGACTGGTCGTTCTGGGGGATCAGCGAAAAGCTGGGCAGACGCAGATGGTTCTTGCTCTCAAAATAGGACAGAAACATCTCGCGCAGCTCATTTACGCCATATGCTTTCTTAGCCATTGGAAAAACCTCCATAATAAATTACAAAAATTAAACGCCGCCCCCTAAACCTAGGGGCGACGAGAATCGCGGTACCACCCTAATTCACCACAAATGCGGCATCTTAGCTGCTCTGTAACGGGAGCTACCGGCCCGGTCCTCCCGGGCGGCTTGGAAGTGGCTGAGAGATACGCATACAAGGGCTCGCACCGTTCCCCTCTCGCTGAAGTAATCAGTATCCCTCTGGTTTCCGCATTGCCTTTGCAATATCTTTAATATTTTAGCATAAATAGTGAAAAAGTCAACAGTTTTGCGAAAAAAGCAGCAGAATAAAATGATTATAGAGTTTTTTGCCTGTGATTTTTAAAATACTATTGCACTTGCCGGCAATGCAGTATACCATAATGGCAGAGTTTCAGAAAAAATAACAGCACGTTACGGAAAAACCATAACGTGCTGTTTTTGTATCGTTAGTCGTTGGTGTAATTATCGAAGTAACCCTGAATATAGACGATGGGGGTGCCCTTATCGCCGGAGCCGGAGGTCAGATCGCACAGAGAGCCGATCAGGTCGGTCAGGCGGCGGGGCGTGGTGCCCTGCGCGGCCATATTGCCAACCAGACTGGAGCCGTCCTTCTGCTGGATCTTCTCTTTAATAGCATCCCGCAGAGCTTCACCGGACAAGTCGGCAAAGTCATTGTCAGCCAGATACTTCAGCTTCAGCTCGTTGGGAGTACCCTCCAGACCGGGGGTGTAGGCAGGGGAGACCACCGGGTCAGCCAGCTCCCAGATCTTACCAACGGGGTCCTTAAAGGCACCGTCGCCATAGACCATGACTTCAATATGCTTGCCGGTTATTTCCAGCAGCTTGGCCTGAATATCCAGAACCAGATCCTGACACTCCCGGGGGAAGAGCTTGACCTTGTCTTCGGTGGACTTGTTGGAGCCCAACAGACCGTAGCGGTCATTGTAGCCACTGCCGTTTACAGGGGCGGTCATGATCTCATCCAGACCGTACACACATTCCGCACCGGCTGCGATCAGCAGGCGCTTGGTACGTGCGCGGGTATGGATATCGCAGTTGAGAACCTTCTTGGTGTAATTCAAAACAGCTCTGGGATCGTTGGCAAAAATGACTTCCACCTCAGCACCGCAGGAGCGGATCAGCTCGGAATAGTACTCCACATAATCTACACCGGTGAAGGGGTGCTTAACATAGCCAAACATTTCGCGGTAACGTGCTTCCGTCAGCACATCCCGATAGGGATCCACGCCGTGCTTATCCATCATGTCCCAGTCGATCAGGTGGTTGCCCACTTCATCAGAGGGGTAGCTGAGCATCAGTACGATCTTCTTGCAGCCCTTTGCAATACCCCGCAGGCAAATGGCAAAACGGTTGCGGCTCAAAATGGGAAAAATGACACCCACAGTATCGCCGCCGAATTTGGTGCGAACATCTGCGGCAATATCGTCCACACTTGCGTAGTTACCCTGGGCACGGGCAACGATGGCCTCGGTCATGGCAACAATATCCCGGTTGCGGGGGGTCAGTCCGTCGGACTTCATAGCTTCGCAAATAGAACCAGTGACGATCTCCACCAGGTTATCACCCTCGCGAATAATTGGCGCGCGAACACCCATAGAAACAGTACCTAACATCCGGCTCATAAAGAACACATCCAATCTGAAAAATAGAGTCACGCAGAAACACTTGGTCAAGGTGCTTTTACTTTCCTATTATAATACATTCGGCGCATTTGTAAAGAAAAAAATGCACGAATAAGGGCTGTTGGAAGAATTTTTCTGTCAAATCAGAGCCAGATCGTACTTCCACTGCAATATTCTGGCAACAGATGCTTTCACCTGAGCCAAGGAGATCCGTCCTGCGTTGACAGCATCCAGCACAGCATTATATTGAATGGCATATTCGCTGCTGCAAAGCAGGTCGTTTCCAGCCAGAACTGCCAATACGGCAGCCTCACCGGCGCCGTACCGATCGGTAATGGCATCCATCACCAGATCGTCCGTAACGATCACGCCCTCAAAGCCCATGGTGTTTCGCAAATAACCGATCACGGCAGGGGACAGGGAGGCGGGGAGGGTGCTGTCCAGACACTTCACAACCGTGTGGCTGATGAGGATTGCGTCGCAGCCTGCGGCAATGCCGGAACGAAACGGGACCAGATCTGCAGCTTCCAGAACCTCCAGAGCGCGGCTGTCCACGGCAATACCGGTGTGGGTATCCGTATTGTTGCCGTAGCCCGGAAAGTGTTTTAAAACGCTGCCGGTCATGCCGGAGGACATGGCAGACACCACAGCAGCTACATATTGACCGGTGACCTGGGGGTTCTGCCCCAGAGAACGGCTGTACATGAAAGCATTGGGGTCAGTGGTGATATCGCAGACAGGAGCCATGTTCACATTGATGCCCAGAGAGGTGAGAAGATTGCATTTTTCCTGTTCTGTTTCCAGAATCAAGTCAAGTCCGCCTTGCGCATACAGATTTCTGGGAGATAGGAAACGGCTGCTGCGAAATGCGGTACGGCTGCTGACCCGGCAAACCGTGCCGCCCTCTTCGTCCACGGCGATCAGCATGGGGATATCGGAAAGCGCCTGATAGCTGGATATGGTTTGGCGGATCGAATCGGGAGTCTGGGCCTCAAAGTCACGGCCAAAAAGGATATATCCACCCAGATGATATTTTTGCAGCTCGGTTTCCGCAACGCCGCCGTCGGGGCATCGGGCAAGGAATAACTGACCGACCAGCTCTTCAACCGTCATAGTCTCTATAATTGCATAGGGGTCAAAGCCGGGTTCTGTAGGCGGGGGAAGCGTTTCTGTCTGGACAGGAGCTGCAGTTTGGGAAGGGACAGATGGTGACATCACAGATATGTATTGGGTGGGGGATAGCGCAGTGGTTGTAACGGAGGGAGAAGGTGCCTGCGCAGGGACGGCACTCTGGCAGCCCGTGAGAGAAATGAGCAGTATCAGAAAAACACAGACGATGCGTTTCATGGCAATCACCTCAAAGATAGGCCCGGATTTTACAGCACACGGCAGACAATATACCACAGGATCACCAGAACGATAACAAAGGGAATATAGGCAATCAGCGCGGCAGATGCAATGCTTACGGATTCAATGCCGAAATATTGCAGCGCCAGCACAAGTCCCGTCAGCAGCGTAGTGGTAAGCACGGCTTTTGTAATCTGCTTGCCGATCACATTAGCAAAGAAAAAGGTGTACAGAGCAGCGATCAGCGGATTAACCGTTGAGAGGGCTACACCCACCAGTATTTTCAGCGCGCCGGTCAGCAGCATTAGGAGCAGCAGTGCCAGCAAAATAGCCGGGGCATAAGTAACAATGCCTTCAGGCAGATATGTGGTAAAAAGCCCGGTAACGATCAAATGCAGAAATACTGCTACCAGCACAGTCAGGCACCGGAAAAATACCCAGGTGATCACATTTTTGCCCCGGGGCAGCCAGCCGTCTACCAGATTCACCAGAAATGCCAGAATAATCATGCTCAGAACCTGCGAGCAGATAATAGTGTAGTCGCTGCCCGAAAATGAGAACAGCAGCAGGGTATCGCCCGAGATGGTCACATAGGGCAGGGGAGATAAAAATGATTCAAATTGGGCACCGAAGCTTTTAACCACCACGGTCAAAGCGTAGATAAACAGAATTCCGATGGCAGAGGATACAGCGTTATTTAGGGCTGACTTTTTGCCAAAAATAAAGCGCCCGAACAAACTGGTCAGCAGTGTTCCCAGCAAAAGGATGCCGCCGATTTTCAGCAGATACCAAAAATCAAGTCCCAGGGAATCAAAATAGTTTACGATGGTTTCCATAAAAGCCTCCGGTCGAAAGCGAGAAATATGCAAGAAAGCCGCCGGTATGGAACCGACGGCTGTTCTTTCTGTGTAGGTGAAGTAAAATTACTTCAGCTCGGCCTCGGCGCCAGCTTCCTTCAGCTCGGCAACCAGCTTCTCGGCATCTTCCTTGGAGATGGCTTCCTTCAGGGTCTTGGGGCAGTTGTCAACCAGATCCTTGGCGTCCTTCAGGCCCAGACCGGTAGCGGCACGGACAACCTTGATGACGTTCAGCTTGGAAGCGCCGGCGGACTTCAGAATGACGTCGAACTCAGTCTTCTCTTCAACCTCAGCAGCAGCGGCAACAGCGGGGCCGGCAACAGCAGCGGCAGCGGGAGAAACGCCGAAAACTTCCTCCAGAGTGTGAACCAGCTCGGACAGCTCCAGAACGGTCAAACCCTTAACTTCCTCAACGAGAGCAGTGATCTTTTCACTAGCCATGGTAATATCCTCCTAAATAATTATAAGTTGTGTTTGATGTTGATTTACGAACAGATTAGGCTTCTGCAGCAGCTTCGGCTGCGGGAGCGCCGCCTTCCTTCTGCTCCCGGATCTGATCCAGGACGAAAGCCAGGCTGGAGATAGGTGCCAGGAAGGTACCCAGAACCTGTGCGACCAGAGCGTTCTTGCTGGGCAGTTCGCCGAAACCGTTCAGCTCGGCTGCGCTCAGTACGGAACCCTCAACGATGCCGCCCTTGATGGCCATGGGGAGCTTGTTCTTCTTAGCGTACTCGCATACGATACGAGCGGGAGCGATGGGATCGCCGGTGGTGCTGGCCATAGCGGTAGTGCCGTTGAGAACCACGTCAAAATCGTAGCCTGCATTCTTTGCAGCGAAACGAGTCAGGGTGTTCTTAACAACGGAGTACTCCACGCCAGCTTCACGGAACTGGTTACGCAGTTCAGCGTCCTGAGCAACAGTGATACCCTTGTAATCGACGAAGACTACGGAAGTGGCTTCCTTGATCTTGCCGGTCAGAGCCTCGACAACCGCCTTCTTGCTCTCAAGAACCTTTGCGTTGGGCATGTGTGTTTCACCTCCGAAAAAAATAAGTGTCTTCCTGCCAACAGACAGAAAGACACGCAAATATAACCTATTTACGCACCTCGGCAGGATTTACGGCCTTTGCCACCTGCTGTCTCTGGCAACTCGTGTATTATATAGAATATTCTATAGAATGTCAATACCTTTTTTATTATTTTTCTGTTTTTGGGAGTTTTTTTATTATGTTTATGTAAAATGTTGAAAACAAACGTATGGATCAAAAAGACTGTGTGTATTCCGTAGAAAAATAAATGTCCGTGATTTGTGGAATTTCGGTTGACAGAACGGCTTAAAAGTGCTATAGTATGACAATCAAATACACCTTTTGGTGTTATGAAAAGGAGAGAATGATAATGAAAAGAATATTGGCTATCATTTTAGCGGTGCTTATGTTGGCAGTTTTGACCGCCTGCCAGCCTAAGGATGACGGCAAATATGTGATCGGTATCTGCCAGCTGACACCTCACGAAGCGCTTGACGCAGCCACTGAGGGCTTCATGGATGCTCTGAAAGCAGAGCTGGGTGAAGAAAATGTCGAATTTGATGTGCAGATGGGCGGCGGTGATACCGCAACCTGTTCTCCCATCGTTCTGCAGTTTGTTTCCGATAAGGTAGACCTGATTATGGCCAATGCAACACCTGCCCTGCAGGCTGCGGTTGCGGCTACCACTGACATTCCAATTCTGGGAACCTCCGTTACCGAGTACGGTGTTGCACTGGAAATTAAGGATTTCAGCGGCACTGTGGGCGGCAATGTATCAGGCACTTCCGATCTGGCACCTCTGGATCAGCAGGCGGCTATGATCAAGGAGTGGTTCCCCGATGCTAAGAATGTAGGCCTGTTGTACTGCTCCGCTGAGGCCAATTCCCAGTATCAGGTTGACACAGTTCAGAAGGAACTGGAAGCGTTGGGCATCACCTGCAAGCAGTATCCCTTTGCGGATACCAACGATCTGCAGGCTGTGACCCAGAAGGCTGCCAGCGAATCCGATGTAATCTATGTTCCCACCGATAATGCGGTTGCTTCTGCTACCGGTACTGTGGACGGCGTTTGCCGGGATCTGAAGGTGCCTGTTATTGCCGGTGAAGAGGGTATCTGCGGCGGCTGCGGTGTTGCAACCCTGTCTATCAGCTACTACGATCTGGGCGTGACCACCGGTAAGATGGCTGCACAGATCCTGAAGGGCGAGGCTGATATTTCTACCATGCCCGTGGCATATTCCGAAAAGTTCACCAAGAAGTATAACGCTGAGATCTGTGGTGCTCTGGGCCTGACTGCTCCCGAGGGCTACACTGCTATCGAACAGAAGTAAGTTTTACGTACATAATGGGGCGAGGTGGCTGTCCATCTCGCCTCCTTTACAAATTGGAGGATAACATATGACAAGCCTTATCAATGCCCTTCCCGGCGCGTTGGCGCAGGGCCTTATCTGGGGCATTATGGCCATAGGCCTGTATATTACATATAAACTGCTGGATCTTTCCGATCTGACGGTTGACGGATCCTTTTGTACCGGCGGTGCAGTATGCGCCATGATGCTGGTGGCTGGCTGCAATGTCTGGATTGCGATGCTGGCAGCGATTCTGGCCGGTATGCTCGCCGGTCTGGCAACCGGCTTCTTACATACCAAGCTGAAAATTCCCGCGATTCTGGCCGGTATTCTGACCCAGTTGGGTCTGTGGTCCGTAAATCTTGCCATTATGAAAATGAAGGCAAATCAGGCACTGAATGTGAATAATTATGATCTGGTGGTTTCTCTGCGGTATTTGCAGGATGTAGCAAAGGGAATCAGACCTGTATTCCAGCATCCGCTGATCGTGATCAGCCTGATTACTGTTGTAGTGATCGGTGTTTTGTACTGGTTCTTCGGCACGGAACTGGGTGCTTCCATTCGTGCTACCGGTGCCAATGGCAACATGGCAAGAGCCCAGGGTATCAATACCAACTTCAATAAGATGCTGGGCCTTATTATCTCCAACGGTCTTGTGGCGCTGTCCGGCGCGCTTCTTGCCCAGTGGCAGAGCTTTGCGGATATCAACATGGGCCGCGGTGCCATTGTTATCGGTCTGGCTGCCATTATCATTGGTGAGGTGACCTTCGCCAAGCTTTTCAAAAACTTTGCGCTGAAGCTGCTGGCGGTAAGCATCGGTTCGGTAATTTATTACGTGGTCATTCAGGCGGTTATCAGCTTGTTGGATATTAACTCCAACTATCTGAAGCTGATTTCTGCATGTATCGTTGCAGTATTCCTGGCAGTATCCAATTTGCTGCCCGGTATGCACAAAAAGGATAAGAAGGCCGGAAAGGAGAACGCCCATGCTTAAGATTGAAAATGTACGCAAGGTGTTTAACGCCGGTACGGTAAATGAAAAGGTAGCACTGAATGGGCTGAATCTGCATCTGAAGCAGGGCGATTTTGTGACTGTGATCGGCGGTAACGGCGCCGGTAAAAGCACCATGCTGAATTCTGTGGCCGGTGTATACGGCGTGGATTCCGGAAAGATTATCATCGATGGGGTGGATGTGACCCATTTGCAGGAATATAAGCGGGCAAAGTTTATCGGCCGTGTTTTTCAGGATCCCATGATGGGTACGGCAGCTACCATGCAGATCGAAGAGAATCTGGCTTTGGCGGCCCGCCGGGGCAAGCCCAGGCTGCTGGGCCCCGGCATTACCAAAGCAGAGCGGGAAACATACCGGGAAAAGCTAAAGATCCTTGGCTTGGGCCTGGAAGACAGAATGACAGCTAAGGTGGGCCTGCTTTCCGGCGGCCAGCGCCAGGCGCTGACCCTGCTGATGGCTACGCTGCAGCAGCCAAAGCTGCTGTTGCTGGATGAGCATACGGCGGCGCTGGACCCCAAGACCGCGGCAAAGGTCCTGGAGGTCACGGAAAAGATTGTCACAGCCAACAACCTGACAACCCTGATGATCACTCATAATATGCGCGATGCCATTGCCTACGGTAACCGGCTGATTATGATGTATGACGGCAGAATCGTGGTGGATGTCAGCGGCGAGGAGAAGAAAAAGCTGACTGTGGAACAGTTGCTGAATTTGTTCAGCCAGGCCAGCGGCAGCGATGAAGCCAACGATAAGCTGTTGCTTTCCTGAGGTGGTTAATTATGAATAGCGCAAGACAAATCTGGCTGAAATGGATGGGTGAACCGACTAATTATGCGTTTGACCATACATTGACACTTGTCAAGAAATATGAAAAGCCTGAGTATGATGCGGAAGTGTATATTCAGGCCAACGGCGTAGGCACATCCCAGCGCCTTATCAAGGCGTTTCCGAAAAATATGACCGGTCCGGTTCCCTGTGTTATCGTACCTTATTATTTTCCGGAAGCCATGCTGGGCACAGATCCGGAAACTGATGAAGTGCTGACGGACTACATGGAAGTGGCAATGATGCTGCATCTGGCGCGCCGTGGCTATGCGGTTGCTTCAGCCGAAGCGTTCCATCTGACTTATGTCACAAGCGGCCGTGACCCTGAAACCTTCCGACCTTGGTTGGATTCGGCAAATGCATTACTGGCAGATCATCCGAACTGGACCGGTATCAGCAAGCTGGTACGGGATACCCAGCTTGTGATCGATGTAATGGCCGATGACCCCCGTGTTGATGCCGGTAGGATCGGCATTGCCGGTCATTCTCTGGGTGGCGTCATGTCCTTCTATACCGGCTGTCTGGATGACCGGATCAAGGTCATTCTTGCCAGCGATTTCGGTATGGACTGGGATCGCACCAACTGGAGGGATCCCTGGTACTGGGGTACGAAGGTTGAGGAACTGAAAGCCGCAGGACTGGATCATTCGTCCCTGCTGGGGGCAGCCGCGCCGAAGCCTATGATGCTGTTTGCGGGTAAATACGATAACGATGACAGCTACAAGATGATGCTGGCCGCACCGGGATATGAAGGAAAAGAAGACCACCTTGGGTTTATCAATCATGCTACCGGCCATCGGCCTCCCGCGGATGTGCAGGAAAAGGGCTACGAATTTTTGGATAAGTGGCTGAAATAAAGCAAATATAAAAAGAGGGGGAGGAGTTGTTTCCCGGCTTTTTGTGGTGGT
>JAZNPV010000093.1:0-8623 GCA_045589835.1 Faecousia sp. | reverse complement strand
TGGATATCACCTATCATTACGCACACCTGTTCCCTTCTGCCCAGAGCAACATGGCAGACCAGTTAAGCGTCATCCGGGGAGGGTTTGCCAATGTCAGCTAAAAACATGGACAAGCATTACCGCTGGCGGAACCGCACTGTTGCTTTCCGGGTATCGGAAGAAGAAAACCAGCAGATCAACACCTTCGCAAAGCTGGCTGGCACCACGAAGCAGGACTATATCACCCAACGGCTCTTGTGTCAGGATGTGGTCATCCAGGGTAATCCCAGAGTTTATAAGGCATTGAAGAAGCAGCTTGAAGCTGTTCTCTCAGAATTGAAGCGAATCAATACCGGGGACAGCATTTCTCCCGATCTTCTGGATACCATTACCATGATCGCGCGGATCATGGAAGGCATGAAGGAGGATGGCAATGGCAGATAAAAAAGAAATGACTACCCTGAACGCATCTGTTGGCGCAGATGCAGGGCAGTCATTCACAAAAGATAACACTGAAATTATACCCGATGTAGCCGATAAATTCAATGGGGAAAGTGATTTTTACGAAGAAAATTCCGCAAATATCGAGCTGCTTATGCGGCGCATGAATGATCCTGGCTTCATGCCGGTAGTTTCTATGGAAGATATTTATGGAATGGTCTTCACCGCAAAGCCGTGGATCGTGGAAGGGCTGCTCCATACCGGAGCCTATATTCTGGCAGGAGCACCCAAGTACGGTAAATCATTCCTGGTCATGCAGATGGCCTATTGCGTCAGCAAAGGGTGCCCTATTTGGGGGCACCCTGTCCACCAAAGTCCAGTCCTGTATCTGGCTTTGGAGGACAATCACAGGCGGCTCCAATCCCGGATGTTCCGGATGTTCGGTGTGGAAAGTACAAAGGACTTATACTTCTCCATCGAATCAAAGAAGATTCGCAACGGTCTGGAAGAACAGTTAAGAGGCTTCCTGCTGGATCACCCCGGAACCAAGCTGATCATCATCGATACCCTAAGAAAAGTCCGGGAAGGCAATGAAGATTCCTATAGCTATGCCCGTGACTATGACGACATTGGTTTGCTGAAGAAATTCGCAGACGACCATGATATCTGTCTGATCATCGTCCATCATACCCGGAAGCTGGGAGACGAAAATGACCAGTTCAACATGATCGCAGGCACTACCGGATTGACAGGAGCAGCCGATGCCAGTTTTCTTCTCCATAAGCGCAAACGTACTGACCACGATGCCACCTTGCAGCTTACCGGGCGGGATGTGCAGGATCAAAAATTCTATCTGATGCGTGATTTGGAGCATCTAACCTGGGATCTGGACCGTGTAGAGGTTGAAGATTTCAAACTCCCTCCCGATCCGGTATTGATCGCTGTTTCTCAGATAGTAACAGCAGAAGCACCCACATGGAGCGGCAGCCCTTCGGATTTGGCAGAGCTTTTGAATGTGGACATCAGCCCCATTTCCTTGACAAAGCATTTGAACGTAAACGCAGGCCGTTTACAAAAGGATTTCTGCATTCAGTATAAGCGCAAAAATCTCCATGAAGGTCGGCGTATCTTCCTTCAATATACCCCGTAGCAAAGCTGACGTAACGCTTCCGCGACACTTGCGACGGTTGCGACACTTGATTTGGTACCCTAAAACAACCGTCGCAACTGTCGCAACCGTCGCGCCCTCCCCACGCATCCCCCGTCCCCACGCTGAAATCCGCAGAGTTCAGCGTGGACTGGCATGGAGAAAACCTTTGTTTTTCTCCATGCCAATGGTCAGAAAAACATGAGCATTATGCGCTGCGAATGATTTTCTGACCGAACCGGAATTTATGGTTTGTAGCCACACTGCAAGCCATAAAGGACGGTTAAGGCTTCCGCAGAAGCCGCACTCCCCGTTCCCCCTCGGAGAGCCCACGGTACTTTGCAGCCAGTCAGGATGAAAGTACCATAGTGGGTTATTACACTTTGAAAAAGTGCCGTTCCCCTATTCGTACCCCAAAATCCACCGCTGAAAAGTCAGCAGAAAGGAGTCCAATGCCACGAAACGACGGGATTGACCGTACCCTCGCAAGAAATCGTGATCTGAGCGCCAACGAAATTAAGAACGCCCAGGCTCACAATGAACGAGAAAAAGAAACCTACAGTAACCCGGATATTGTCCCGGAAGAAAGCTACCGCAATATCCACTTCAAAGAGCCAACCGGCAGCTACACAGAAATGTTCGACCAAATGAAAAAGGATGGCGTGATCTCCACCAGAGGTCTGAAGGAGGATGCTACCACCTACTGCGAGCTGCTGTTCGATGTAAATTCTGCCTACTTCTACAACCACGGCGGCTATGAGTTTGCCAAGCAATTCTATGCTGATGCCTACCGGGCCGCCGTGGAAATCGTAGGTGGAGAACAATATATTCTCTCCGCAACCATGCACGCAGATGAACGAAACCGGGCCATGAGTGATGCCCTGGGCGAGGATGTGTACCACTACCACCTTCATGTGGTATACATCCCCGTAGTTGAAAAAGAGATCCGCTGGACAAAACGATGTAAAGATCCTTCTCTGGTCGGTACAGTGAAGGAAAGAATCATGCAGGTCAGCCGCAGCAAAAAGTGGGAGTCCAAACCTGCTCTGGATGAAGAAGGCAATCCCCTACTGTCCAAGACCGGAAAGAAGATTCTTACTCCCTCTTACAGCATCCTGCAAGATCAGTTCTTTCAATTCATGCGAGCCGCAGGCTACGCCGATGTAGAGCGTGGACAGCGTGGCAGCACCGAGGAACATCTGACCGTGACCCAGTTCAAGGTTCAGGCGGAACAGGAGCGTCTTGCAGGTTTGGAAGCTGCCAAAGCTGCTATGGAAGCAGAAATCGAAACCATCCAGGAGGAACAGAAAGCAGCCCAGGAGAAAACCCAGCAGGCAATTGACCGGATAAAAGAATTAGCCCCGGCAGTCAAAAATATGGAGCAGCTTGCCAGAGAATTCTCTGATGATCCTGAAAAGGTTCTACCGGATGCAGGTGCCCTGGAATCTGCCAAAAGCTATCGTGAGAAGAAAGCAAAGCCTGTTTTCTCCCGGATCGTTAAGGTACTTCGTTCCCTGTACCGTGCCTATATCGATCTGAGAGGCAAATTTGAGCGTTTGCAGCAATCCTACAACCGTGAATGTGCAAGAACCAACCAAATGGGCGAGCGGATCGATACCTTGATTGAGGAAAACAAAACTCTAAAGCATATTGTCGGTGATTTTAACCGTATTAAAAAGGTGCTGGGACAGGAGACAATCAATGCTGCACTGGAAGCATCCAGGCAGGAAGAAATCCGCAGAAAAGCCCCAAAACGCAAGCAGAAGGAATACAGCCGCTAAAGTGTTGCGAGCTGGAAAAAACAACAATTTTTCGATAGGAACGTTATCAACGAAGCGGGCTTCGTTGGTAATGTTTCTGTCGGAAAATTCACCCTTTTTCTCAGGTCGTGACCTGAGAAAAAATCGCAAGAAGGAGGTCATTTTATGAAAACAGGTCTTACGAAGAAGCAGAAAGTCACAGAAGTGTATTTTAACGAGTGTGACGACATTGCAGAAATCTATACCCACAATACAGAGCTGAAAAAGCGCCTTGCAGCCTATGCTAAAAAGTACCCCAAACTTTGCAAGCAGACAGACGATGATGAACAAGGAGGTCTGCGCTACGAGATCGACAGGCACCGGATCAGCATCCATCTGGTTCCCCCTTATAGCAAAGAACGCCGCAAAGCAGCCAGCGAGTACGCAAGGAAGAACAGCAAATTACAGAACACACAATAAGGAGATCGTCATGGAAAAGTATATCTACAACAAGCAGAACGGTCTGTATTATGAATTGGTAGGAGATTACTACCTCCCCCTCCTGTCCATCCCTCAAATGCCGCCCCTAAGCATCTGGGGGCGGAAAAGACACTGTTATCTGAAAGAACACCGCCCGGTGATATATAACGTCATGCTTTTGTCCGGGGATCTGTTCTCCCATCTGGTAGAAGTCGATCAGCAGGCAAAGGAGCTGCATGACTGGCTGCTGAATCAAATGACAGCACAAGCCGGGATCAGCGAAGAATTAAAAGCACGAAATTCAATAGCATGGGTACAGCAGATGAACGCTATCGATGCCCAAGTCCGGGAGATCATCAACGAGGAGCTGATCTACACATGATAGAAAAATACGTTCAAATTTTGAAGGAACACGCTTTGGCTCACAGTCCAAACTTCGGAGACGGAGATTCCATCTTAACACTTCTCTACGAAGCGTACATTGATGAAAACCGCCTGGATAACGAGCAGATTAAGACTAACTTCAACGCTCTGTACGAAGCAATGAATGGTATGGCGCTGAGAGAGATCGACAAAATTATCTACCCTGTCTGCACCCTCTGCCGGGAACACGAAAAGACAGGGTTCATTGAAGGCATCAAAGTTGGGATTCGCCTGCAAGATGAACTTCAAGATTAAAAAATGCTCCTGTCGATAACGGCAGGAGCATTTTTCAGACAAACGTATGTGCTGCAGTAATTTAACCTTCTGTTGCTTTTTGCACGAGCCGCTTGCCCAGTTCATAGGCACTCTTCAAATCCTTGGGCCACTGCTGCTCTCTGTGCTTTGCCCGGAAGGGCTCTACAAATTCGGCAACATCGTACTTTTCGTAATCATCAAACTGATAGGTGCTGTAAGAATACAGGGTTTCGCCATAACCGAAGAGCATATTAAAGAACTTTTCGGTTTCGGCGAACATTTCATGGTAATGGCATTCCGACAGCATATTCTCGGTACAGCCCAGGGTGTAGATCATGGCGGTGGGGATGGTCTTATTCAGGACGGTGCTTTTCATGGCACCGGTTTCCGGGTCAACCTTGGCATTGTAGGTCAGCACCGGGAACATGAGCCGCTCCATAAAAGAACGCACAGGGCCGGTGGGATGGCTGAAATAGATGGGGCTGCCCATCACAAGCACATCTGCTTCCCGGGCCTTTTCCAGAATCGGAGTCAAGGCATCCTTGTAGGCGCACAAACCGTTGGTCTTCGCGTTTTTCAGTTTGCAGGCAAAGCAGCTGACACAGCCCTTGAAGGCATCGTCATAAAGATGAACCAGTTCAACCTCTGCGCCTGCATCGGCAGCGCCCTGCATAGCCTGCTCCAGCATCTGGGCAGTACTCCATTGTTTACGGGGACCTCCATTGACAAATAACGCTTTCATATTCACAAGTCCTTTCTTGACACTGTCAAAGATTACTGGTATTATAACTGTATCATTTGACAGTGTCAATGTTTTCGGAGAAACTTAGACATACTGGAGGGTTTGTCAATGTATCAGGGTAAAAATCCCACTGCGCTTACATCACAGAAGCTGCTGCTGGATGCCATGAATGGGCTGATTGCAGAAAAAGAATTCAAGGATATCTCAGTCAGTGAACTGTGCAGCCGCTCCGGTGTGTCCCGGCAGACATTTTATACCCTGTTCGGTACCAAAGAGAATATTCTTCTTTATCAGCTGGAACTGATCAATGATACGAAGCCGGATCCCGAAGACCACGCCCCTGTGAGCCTTACGGATACCTGTGAGCGGTTCAGCAGATATGTTGTTTCCAACTATGTCCAGCTGACCATGCTGATTCAGAACGATCTGACGGAGGTTCTGTATACCATGATGTACCGGGCCATGTCCTCCTGCGGTCAAAGCTTTGTATCCCTGGATCCGGACACCCGGGAATATGCCGCCCAGTTCACGGCAGCGGGATTGTGCCGTCTCGCCCAAAAGTATATCCGGGATCATGCGGTGCCGGATCAGAAGGAATTGTCCGAGCTGGCGTACAGAATCCTGTCGGGAAGCATTTATCAGAGCTGACAGCGGAAAAGAGGAAACGTATGTACAAAATCTGTAAAATAGAAGAGTCCGCAGCCCGGCAGAAACAGCTTGAAAAAGGGCTGGTGAAACTGATGCAGAAGACCCGCTTTGAGGATATCACCGTCAGCAGCCTGTGTGCCTATGTGAAGGTTCCGCGGAATTCCTTTTACCGCTATTTTTCCAACAAGGAAGATGTCCTCCTGGCGCTGATCGACCATACCCTGATGGAAGCCAACGATCACACCCTAGCAAAGTGGAGTGGATGTCCCCATCTGGATCTGGCTGTCATGGAAAACTTTTTTGTTTATTGGAAGAAAAATCATAATTTTTTGGAAGCCATCACAAAAAATGGCCGTTCCTGGCTGATTGTTGAACGATCCATCCATTTACAGGAACAAAAACAACCGCATCCGGAGGAGTCTCTTGATGCACAGGGCTTTGCACAGGAACAGACCCGATACATATTAACTTACGGCATGATGTCCATTCTGCTTCGCTGGCACAGTTGCGGATATCCTGCAGAACCGAAAGAAATGGCAAAGGTGGCATTTAATATGCTTTCTTCCTCCAACATTGCCATGAAAGATTTACTATTATAATTTGCACAAAAAGAATATCTGAATATTTCAGGGAGGTGCAACACTTGTCCGGTGTTTGCATCTCCCTGAATGATTATTTATCGTGTATAATATTCCTGTTATCACTGGTTGATAGAAGAATAGTACCGCCGGATTCCGGCATCCGCACACGTTTACATTGTTACACTCCTTGTGTTTTCAAATCCAGCAGCAGAGCCGCCCTCACATTGGGTGGCTCTACTGCTATACTCCCCCTTTGTAAAATACGGAAATCCTGTTTTGGATAACGCTGCAAACAGATAACGGAGGTATCTGCCATGAAAGCAAGATCCATCAAAACCATCATCGGCTGTGTGCTGATCACCGCATTCTGCACCAGTACTTATCAGACTTTGACCAATTATGTTGTTCCCTTAAGTCAATTGCTGGGAGCATCTGTGGGAGAAGTTTCGCTGATTTACACCTACTCCGGTCTGGCAGGACTGGTCTGCTCCCTGATGCTTGGAAAGCTGGTAAAGAAGATGAAAGCACGGGTGCTTATGACCGTCGCCGCACTGCTGCTGATAGCATTCCATGTCAGCATCTATTTAGCCACCGGTCTGATGCTGCTTTATGTTGCATCCTTCCTGTACGGCTTTGCGACAATTCTGGGCGGCTTCGGTCTTTGCCTGACGGTAATCGCCTGGTGGGCGGGAAAAAACGCAGGCAAAGCCATGAGTATGCTCTCCGTGGGTCTGGGGCTGGTGACCATGGTGGCAGCTCCTATTGCGGCTGGTAGTATTGAAACCTACGGTGCCCGGAATACCGCCCTGGTGCAGGGCTTGATCTGCGGCGGTGTGATGCTGTTTGCGGCATGGTTCCTGGTTTCTGAGCATCACAACAATTACCAGACGGAGCAGGTGCAGGAATCTGAGGGACAGTCCAGCCAGACGCCGGAAGGCATGGAGATGAAAGCCATCTTCAAAACCGTACCCTTCTGGGCAGTGTTTCTTGCCATCCTTCTGTTTAATCTGGCTATCAGCGGTTTCTCGAACAACGCGGCTTCTCTTTATCAAACCATGGGTGTGGATGCCGTAAATGCTGCCTTTGGCATTTCTGCATTCAATCTTGCCCAGATCCTGTGGGCATTTGCCTTTGGTGTAGTTGTGGACAAATATGGTCCCGGCCTTGCTGTTTCGGTCTGTGCAATCTTTGGTGCAGTGACCATGGTGCTTGCCACCATGCTCTCAGGGCTTCCCGGAGTTCTGATCATTGCCTGCCTGATCGCATCCATGAGCATCGGCGGTAATATCGGCGCTGTTACCTATCCGAAGCTGTTCGGTAACCGGGAAACCGGAACCCTGGTGGGCCTTGCCAGCGCAGCGGCAAGTATGGGAGGTATGTTCGGAGCGCCGGTTGCCGCTTTCCTGTACGACGCTGCCGGAAGTTATGATCCCTATTTGTACACGGGAACTGCCCTTTCTTTGCTGTGCGCATTTCTGATTGGGTACAGCGTGAAGAAGAAACCCGCAAGGAAGTGAGCGTAACAAAGAATACTCCATTCCCGCTGCAGAATTTCGCCTTTGTGATAATCCATAAAAATTAGAATACTTTTTTGGCAGGAGCGTGCAACACTTGCGGGTTATTTGCATCTTGCTCTTTCTTTGCAGTTGTATTATAATGATAAGTGGAAAAAATGAAAAAACATACAGGAGGGCATTGTTTATGGCAAATCCCAAGATTGGTCTGCAGCTGAGTACTGTAGCCGCTACCGTCCGTGAGGTCGGCGTTTACGAAACCATGAAGAAGATCGCTGAGATCGGCATCCACCATGTGGAGATCAGCCAGGTTCTGATGAATGAGGAAAACATCAATCTGCTGCTGAAGGCAAAGGAAGATTTCGGCATTCAGGTCAGCGCCATCAGCGCCATGCTGGAACCCATGAATAACCAGTGGGATGCTCTGTTTGACAACCTGGAGCAGAAGTTCGACAAGATCGTGGCCGACTGCAAGGCCCTGGGCTGCACCGCCGTCCGCATTGGCTCTACCTCTCCCGCCGCCTGCGGCAGCTACGAGGCCGCCCTGGAATATGCAAAGAAGACCAATGCGGTTGGCCAGAAGCTGAAGGAGCAGGGCATCGATCTGTACTTCCATACCCATCACTTTGAGCTGTCCATGCATAAGGGCCAGACCGTGCTGGAGATCCTCCGGG
>JAZNPV010000092.1:0-3387 GCA_045589835.1 Faecousia sp. | reverse complement strand
ATTGTGTTGTAAAAGGCTATACGGTTATGAAGAAAGTACGGAAAGTTCTTGTGATTATCCTTGTCGCACTCCTGCTGATTGCAGGTGTTGGCGGATTTATGGGATATCGTATTATTTATCCGAAAGCAATCACATCCGGAGACGGAGAGAATCTCGTTGTTTGCATTGGTGACAGCATTACATACGGACAGGGTGTTATGAGCAGTCGTGATGTGGACAGCTATCCTGCTCAGTTGGCAGAACTTCTGGGTGATAGCTATCGTGTTGTCAATTACGGTCTACCCAACAGAACACTGCAATCCAGCGGTAACATGCCCTATACACAGGAAAAATTGTACGAAGAATCTTTGGTGCAGAATGCTGTCACTGTGATTATTATGCTTGGATCCAATGACAGCAAGCCGGACTTCTGGAATGCAGATCGGTTCGAGGTGGAATACACAGCCTTCATTCAGCAGTATCAAAATATGGAGAGCAAGCCTGATGTGTATGTCATGATTCCTCCGTCAATCTTTCTGGAAGAACCCGATTCCGGCGATTGCAGTGATGAGATCGTCCGTGAAGAACTAATTCCGATTCTTAAGCATATCTCCAGGGAAACCGGCGCTTCTCTGATTGATTTGTATTCCCTGACAGAAAACCATCCAGAATGGTATGCTGATGGACTCCATCCCACAAAAGAGGGCAATGAAGCCATTGCACAAGAAATCTATAAAGCAATTACCATCCAATAATTAAAGCCCTGCCGAACACCAAGTTCGGCAGGGCTACAATTATGTGTTCAGTTCATTATACAATCGGATTCCAAGCTTCAACCCCTCAATAAAAGCCTGGCTTTTCGTGATTTCGGCATATGCTTCGTAAAGGAGCGTGAGGACATATTCTCCATTGCCGACGTTTTGCTCGTTGGCAGATACATGGTCCTTGAGTGTCTGGATGTATTCTTCCGTGTTCATACATGGATCAACTTCTCCCCCACGATTTTCTTGACTCTTCTTACGTGAATGTTATTCATACGCTGAACACAGGTGATATGATCAGCGGCTATCAGTTCTTCGGTGACACCTTCAAATGTCTGTATCTGCCTCGTGATCCTTTGGATATAATAATCACCGCTTCGGAGATATTTGATATTTATAACCATGCCTCCTTTGGTTTGAAACTGTCATTGTACAGAAGCAAAGGCTAATAGTCGAATATACCGCAAGCGAAAAACGCTCCGTTTCATCTAGAACCGGGGCGCAATGCTTAGATATAGAGGTTTACCCGAATATCAGTCCATTTGTGGACTCTGTGTTTACTGCTTAGGCTGTACATATAAGCCTTCGCATCCTTGTAGATTACGGTGAATGTGGCAAACTTCTGATAATTCCTTAATTCCTGCCATCCTTGATAGTGGCCTGTACAGCAATTAAGCTTGCAGATATAAAAAGAAATCCCACCTGATTACTCAGGTGGGATTCTTTCAGTGAACGCAAATACATTCCTCACAATGTGCAGGGTTCGTATTTGCGCTTCATGGTGACCCGTACGGGAATCGAACCCATGTTACCGCCGTGAAAGGGCGGTGTCTTAACCGCTTGACCAACGGGCCTGGTAGCGGCAATCTGACTCGAACAGATGACATACCGGGTATGAACCGGCTACTCTACCAACTGAGTTATGCCGCCAAAGATGGTCACCGGATTTCGCGTTTCACGAAATCAGCTTCGTTATTATATCGAAGGAAATCGAAAATGTCAAGAGAATTTTTTGATTTTTTTATAATATTTCTGGAAATACTGGTGGTGAGGTGATGGAGCTGTGAAATTATGGAAATACGCGGTGCTGCTTTATGGGGGCGGCTGGGCTTACCTGACCATGGAGCTGCTGTTCCGGGGAAGATCTGACCCCAGTATGTTCCTGGCGGGTGGACTTTGCTTTGTACTGGTGGGGCATCTGCAGCGGGTCGAGGCCCGGTTGCCCCTTCCGCTGCGGGCGGGAGCCGGGGCGGCCATCGTGACCATGGTGGAGCTGGCCTTCGGCATGGCGGTGAACCGGGACTATGCCGTGTGGGACTACCGGGGCGTGCCGCTGAATTTTATGGGCCAGATCTGCCTGCGCTTCAGCGTTCTCTGGCTGGGCTTGTCGGTGCTGGCCATGGCGGTATTTTCCCGGCTGGAGGGGCTGATCTCCCGGCAGGAAAAAATCCCCGGGCTGCTGCCCGGGGACAGGTGAATTAAGCTTCCATGGCCTGCTGAAGATCCGCAATCAGATCCCGGGCGTTCTCAAGGCCCACCGACATCCGCAGGAAGGAATCGGTGATGCCCAGCTTCGCCCGATCCTCAGCCGTGAGATCCGCATGGGTCTGGGTGGCGGGCAGGGTAATCAGACTTTCCGGACCGCCCAGACTCTCGGCAAAGGTGATAATCTTCACCTTTGCCAGCACCTGCAGCGCCAGCTCGGGAGATTCCAGCGTGAAGGACAGCATGGAACCGCTGCCCCGGGACTGTTTTGCATTGGTTTCATAGCCGGGGTGATCGGGAAGACCCACATAATAGACCTGGGTGACTTTGGGGTGGTTCTGCAGCCACTTGGCGATTGCCAGGGCATTCTCCTGCGCCCGCTCCATCCGGATGGGCAGGGTCTTGATGCCCCGGACCATCAGCCAGCTGTCAAAGGGGGAGAGGGTGGAACCCAGAGTATAGGAGATTTTGTAGAGCTTTTCGCTGTAGGTCATATCTGCCAGGCACACAAAGCCGGAGATGGTGTCGTTGTGGCCGCCCAGGAACTTGGTGCCGGAATGGATGACAATGTCTGCGCCCAGGGCGATGGGGTTCTGGAAATAGGGGGACAGGAAGGTGTTGTCCACAATCAGCAGCGCGCCGAATTCCTTTGCAATGGCTGCGCAGGCGGCAATGTCGGTGACATTCATCATGGGGTTGCTGGGAGTTTCAATATAGATGGCCTTGGTTCCCTCGCGCATGGCATGGCGCAGCGCTTCAAGGTCTGTGGTATCCACAAAATCCAGGACAAGACCGTTCTTTTTTTCGATGGACTCAAACAGCAGCACGGTGCCGCCATAGAGGTCGGCGGAACAGACGATCCGGTCGCCGGGGGCGAACAGCTCGAAAACGGCGGTGATGGCGGCCATACCGGAGGAAAAAGCGATGGTATCGGCGGCAAGCTCCAGACTGGACACGGTTTCCTCCAGATGCTCCCGGGTGGGATTGGTCAGGCGGGTATAGTAAAACCGGTCGGGGCTGTGGCCCAGGTCCGGATGGCGGAAGGGGGCAGTCTGGTAAATGGGCATGGAGAGGGCTTCCCGGCTGTCCGGGAAACGGTGCTCACCACCGTGGACGCAGCGGGTTGCAATGGAGTTGGACATAAGAAAAAACCTCCCGGTTG
>JAZNPV010000091.1:0-3129 GCA_045589835.1 Faecousia sp. | reverse complement strand
GAGGACACTTTTTTAGAAAAATCAGGACCTCCTTTTTTCGTGATACTGTGCTATAATAGCAGTATCATGGGAAAGGAGGGCTTTTCTTTTGAACTACTATCTTGCCATAGACATCGGTGCTTCCTCCGGACGGCACATTTTGGGTCACGTTGAGGAAGGCAAATTGATTCTGGAAGAAATCTACCGCTTTGATAATTTACAAAAACGGGTAAACGGCCACGATTGCTGGGATATGGACAATCTGTGGAACGGCATCATTGGCGGTTTGAAGGCCTGTAAGGAAATTGGAAAAATTCCCGCTACTGTGGGTATCGATACCTGGGCGGTTGACTATGTGCTGCTGGATGAAAAGGATGAAGTCATCGGTGATGCGGTGGCTTATCGAGACAGCCGCACCGAGGGAATGAACGAAATTGTAAATGCCATTATTCCGGCTGATGAGCTTTATTCCAGAACCGGCATCCAGTACCAACCCTTTAACACCATCTATCAGCTGATGGCTTTGAAGAAGGAGCATCCGGAACAGTTGAAGAAGGCAAAATGGATGCTGATGATCCCGGAGTACTTTAACTTCAGACTGACCGGTGTGAAACAGAATGAGTATACCAACGCATCTTCCACCAACCTTGTGAATGCGGAGAAGAAAACCTGGGATAAGGAAATTATTGCTTTCCTGGGACTTCCTACGGGCATTTTCCATGAGCTGGCGGTACCCGGCACGAAACTGGGTAATTTGCTTCCCGAAATTCAGGCAGAGGTAGGCTTTGATACCACTATGATCCTGCCTGCAACACATGATACGGGCTCGGCATTTCTTGCTGTACCTGCCCGGGATGAGTATGCAGTTTACCTGTCCAGCGGCACCTGGAGCTTGCTGGGGGTTGAGAATGAGGTTCCCATCACTACACCGGAAAGCCTTGCCCAGAACTTTACCAATGAGGGCGGCGCATGGTATCGTTACCGCTACTTAAAGAACATTATGGGTCTTTGGATGATCCAGTCCATCCGCCGGGAACTGAACGGCGTTGCCTATATCCAGGGTAAGCAGAAACGCACCGAATCTGCAAAGAAGTGGAGTTTCCCTGATTTGAGCGAAGCGGCAAAGAAGGAAAAGAATTACCGCAGCATCGTGGACGTGAATCGCGACTGCTTCCTGGCGCCTGATTCCATGATTCAGGCGATTAAGGATGAATGCGCACGTACCAATCAACCGGTTCCCGAAACTGTGGGTGAGATCATGCAGTGTGTCTACACCAGCCTCTCTATCTGCTACCGGGATGCAATTTTGAATCTGGAAAAACTGACGGGCAAGAAATACACCAGTATTAATATTGTTGGCGGCGGCTGTCAGGACGGTTATCTGAATGAACGCACGGCGAAGGCCACCGGCCTACCCGTTTATGCCGGTCCCATTGAGGGAACTGCCATCGGTAATCTGATCGTGCAAATGATTGAAGCAGGCGAATATGAGAACTTACAGACGGCTCGTGATGCGATCCGCAGAAGCTTTGAAATTAAGGAGGTACTTCCCAGATGAGCTACTTAGAAGCAAAAGCAAAATATGCTGTCCTTGGTATCGATACCGATGTTGCCATTGCCAAACTGAAGAATGTCCCTGTGTCCCTGCACTGCTGGCAGGGTGATGATGTCCGCGGTTTCGACACCGACCCCAGCAAGCCCCTCACCGGCGGCATCCAGACCACCGGCAACTATCCCGGCCGTGCCCAGACTCCCGAGGAACTGATGGCCGACCTTGATATGGTTTTGAAGCTCTGCCCCGGCACCACAAAAATGAACCTCCATGCTTCCTATGCCATCTTCGAGGATGGTGACTGGGCCGACCGGGACAAGCTGGAACCAAAGCACTTCCAGAAGTGGGTGGATTTCTGCAAGGAGCGGGGCCTGGGCTGTGACTTCAATCCCACCTTCTTCTCTCACCCCAAGGCCAACGGCCTGACCCTGTCCTCTCCCAATCCCGAAATTCGTAAGTTCTGGATCGACCACGGCAAGGCCTGCATCCGCATCTCCACTTATCTGGCGGAAGAGCTGGGCCAGCCCTGTGTTATGAACATCTGGACCGGTGACGGCTTCAAAGATATTCCTGCCGACCGCATGGGCCCCCGCGTCCGCTATAAGGAAGCCATCGACGAGATCCTTAGTGAGCCTTTCGACTTTAACAAGGTCAAGCCTTGTGTGGAAAGTAAGGTCTTCGGTATCGGCGTGGAAGCATATACCGTTGGCTCTGCCGAATTCAGCCTGAGCTACGCCGCCATGAACAAGGATAAGTGCATTCCTCTGATGGACAACGGCCACTATCATCCTACCGAAGTCGTCAGTGATAAGATTCCCGCTCTGCTGACCTTCTTCCCGGAGATCGCCCTGCACATCACCCGTCCCATCCGTTGGGATAGCGACCATGTGGTTCTCCTGGACGATGAGACCAAGGAAATCTGCAAGGAAATCGTCCGCTGCGGCGGTCTTGAAGGTAGTGTGAAGATGGCACTTGACTACTTCGACGCTTCCATTAACCGCATTTCCGCATGGGTGGTGGGCTTCCGCAATGTCCAGAAGGCTCTGTTAATGGCCCTCATTACCCCCGACTTGACGGCAATGCAGAATGCCGATAACTGGACAGAACTGATGGTCATGCAGGAAGAACTGAAGACCATGCCCTTCGGCGAGATCTGGACAGAGTACTGCCGTGAATGCGGTGCACCTGCCGACGGTGAGTGGTTCGCCGATGTGAAGAAATATGAAGCCGAAGTTCTGATCAAGAGAGGATAAGCTATGAAGAATATTATGAATGCTCCCTTTGTGGAGGAAATGCGGAAAACCACCGCAAATATGTACCGTCTTGGATGGGACGAGCGCAACGGCGGCAACATCAGCTATCTGCTGGATGAAACCGAAGTAGGGGAGTACCTTGACCTGAACAACGTCATCCGCACCATCCCTCTGGGCTTCGATGCCACTTCCATTATTAGTAAAATCTTCATCGTCACCGGCACCGGCAAGTATTTCAAGAACGTGGACGGCGATCCCGAGACCAATCTTGGCATCGTTCGTATAGCAGCCGACGGCCAGACCGCTGAACTGCTGTGGGGCTATAAGGATGGCGGCAAGTTTACT
>JAZNPV010000090.1:0-4645 GCA_045589835.1 Faecousia sp. | reverse complement strand
CGGTATCGCTGACAACTAAGCGGTTGTTTTCTGCATGGATCATCACACTGCCGCCGGGAACATTGTACTTGATAGCATTGTCGCAGAGGTTATAGAGAATCTCCTGGAGCATTCTGCGGACACCCTCTACAGAGAATCCTGAGCCAGCAACATGAACCGTTACTTGCTTATCCGCAGCGCTGGCTTTCAAGATTGCTTTCACATCCTCAGCCAGTGCCAGCATATCCACATTCTCTTTTGGCAATTCCACACCTTCGTCAAGCTGAGATAGACGGATAATATCCTCGATCAGATTTACCAAGCGGGATGCTTCCTTGCGGATATGACCCACGAATCTGGGTGCATCCTCTGTTTTCACCATGCCGCTTTCCAAGAGCTCCGCGCTGCCGATAATACCTTGCAGTGGGGTTTTCAACTCGTGGGATACATTGGCAGAAAACTCTCGGCGCATCTGCTCTGCATTTTGGGATTCCGTTACATCCACCGCCAGGATAACTGCGCCCAGCAAATTGCCATCGGACTGGATACTGCTCATATCGAAGCGGTAGGCTCTGCCTTCCAATTCCAGCACAGCACTTCCGTGACCCCGGTCAAGGGCATCATTCAGTGCCTGCCGCAGTGCGTTACTGCGGTTTATCTGGAAGAAACTACTGCCCACGCATGTTCCTTCCGTCCGGAAGATCCGCATAGCGGCAGTGTTGATGGAGCGGATATGGGTCTCCTTATCCAACACCACCAATCCTTCTTGCATGTTGGAGGTGATCTGAACAAACTCGTCAGTCTTGCGCTGCAGTTTCCGCATTTGGGCATTGATCTGCAAATGCTGCTGATTGATCCGTCGCAGCAAGGGAGAAAGTTCATCGTAAGTATTGTTGGACAGTGGATGTTCCAAATCCAACCTATTCATTGGCTCCACGATATTCTTTGCCATTCGCCGGGCAAGTAGTGCGGAAAGACCGATAGCAAGAACGGCGATGAGGATAATGGGCCACAGAAGATCCATCATCAATGCCCAGGCAGATGCCTGATTGGCAGAAATACGCAGCACCGTTCCGTCCGTTAAACGCCGTGCTTCGTAATAGGTCTGCTCGGTCAGCGTAGAGGAATTACGCACCGCGCTGCCGGAGCCGGTGGCAAAAGCTTCCCGGATTTCCTCTCTGTCGGCATGGTTTTCCATAGTGGTCTGGTCTACTTGTGTATCGAAAAGAACGGTGCCGTCCGTATCGATCCAGGTGACACGAAAACGGTCAGCCTCCACATTTTCCAGAAAAGTGTTTCCGTATTGCTCTGTGCCGGTAACAGCTAGGCTCAATTCGTCCTTTAATTGCTGCACCTGCACACCAGTAAAGTGGTTGTATAGCACACCGATCACGATGCCCAGGGAGCAAAGCAGCACCACCACCGCAACAAAGACCGTAGATCGGAAAATTTTACTTGTCATAGCCACTCTCCAGTCGGTAGCCTACATTTCTGACAGTTTCGATGATATTGCCGTAGTCACCCAACTTCTGCCGCAGGGTACGGATGTGCATATCCACTGTTCGGGTTTCTCCCGCATACTCAGTATTCCACACGGAGGAGAGCAACTGCTCTCTTGTAAAGGCGATACCCGGCTGAGAAAGGAACAGATGCAAAAGTTCGTACTCTTTATAGGTCAGAATGATCCGTTCTCCGTCGATGGTGACAGTATGCTCGTCGGGATTCAGCACAAGGCCATCCAGTTTCAGTAAGTTATTGGATGTTTTTGGCCTGCACCGGCGCAGCACCGCCTTCACCCGGCTGACCATTTCCATAATGCCGAAAGGTTTTACCAGGTAATCGTCCGCTCCTAAGTCCAGACTCTGAATTTTATCGTATTCCGTGCCCTTGGCGGTGGCCATGATTACGGGAATAGCCGCAAACGCTTCATTTGCTTTCATCAGTTTCAGCAGAGTGACGCCGTCCTTGCCGGGGAGCATCACATCCAGCACGATGAGTTCCGGCTTTTCGGACTGCAGTGCATTCCAAAAGCTGTCACCGACTTCAAAACCCTTGGCTTCAAATCCGGTAGAAGTTAGGGCATATACTTCAATGTCGCGGATGCTGGAATCGTCCTCTACACACCAAATCATTCGGGCACCTCCTTGCGTTTTTTACAATTTTATCTGTTTTAGTAGTAAAATTCAAGTTTTTCTACGAACTTTACATACATTTTACATCTTACTGGCAGTCCTTGTGGACACCGGTGACAGAGAACTCGACCCACTCCGCAATGTTGGTGCAGTGATCTCCGATGCGTTCGAAGTATTTTGCGATCATAAGCAGGTCAAGAGCATACTCGCCCTGAGAAGGCTCTGCCGCAATAATGTCGATGATACCTTTCTTGACCTGGGTGAAATAATCGTCCACCACATCATCGTGAGCCATGACCTTTCTTGCTAATTCCAGGTCCTGCTTCACATAGGCATCCACAGCTTCCGTGACCATAGACTGGGCAGCTTTCGCCATCTCCCGGATTTTGGGATACTTCTCGTCGGGATGGGCATTCATATAGGGAACGATCTCCACAATGTCCTCAGCCTGATCGCCAATTCTTTCCATATCGGTGATCATTTTCATGGCTGCGCTGATTTGCCGCAGATCCCGTGCCACCGGCTGCTGCCGCAAAAGCAGTTTCATACAAATGGTTTCAATGGTGTGTTCGCTTTCGTCGATCTGTGCACCGATGGTATTTACTTTCTGAACCAGTTCTTCATCCCAATCGGTAAGCGCCTGGGAAGCCAGCGCAATGATCTCTTCGCAGGTGGCACCCCTCATGGTCAGTTCCCGCTTCAGCTCATTCAGTTGTTCCTGAAATAGAACTCTCATATTAACCAAACCTTCCTGTAATGTAGTCTTCGGTACGCTGATCCTTCGGCTGGGAGAACATCTCTTCGGTGTTGCCATACTCCACCAAATCGCCCAGCAGGAAAAAAGCAGTCTGGTCGGAGATACGGACAGCCTGCTGCATATTGTGGGTGACGATGACGATGGTGTAGTCCTTTTTCAGTTCCATGGCCAGATCCTCAATGCGAGAAGTGGATATCGGGTCAAGGGCGGAAGTCGGTTCATCCATCAGCAGCACCTTGGGTTCAACAGCCAAGGCTCTTGCGATACAAAGCCGCTGCTGCTGACCGCCGGACATACCTAAGGCGTTCTTTTTCAGACGATCCTTTACCTCGTCCCAGATAGCTGCTCTCCGAAGCGCTTTTTCCACGATCTCGTCAAGCTGCGCTTTGTTGGTGATGCCATGCGTACGAGGACCGTAGGCAATGTTATCATAGATGCTCATGGGAAAAGGATTGGGTTTCTGGAATACCATACCCACTTCTTTTCGCAGGTTATTGACATCAGCCTCAAAGATACTCTGACCATTATACATGACCTCCCCGGTGATTTTTACGGTGGGGATCAGATCGTTCATCCGGTTAAGAGTCTTCAGGAAAGTGGACTTGCCGCAGCCGGAAGGCCCAATCAGTGCAGTGCTGCTGTGTTCCGGGATCTCGATATTGATATTTTTCAGTGCCTGGAAGTTCCCGTACCACAGGGACAAATCTTTTGTAGATATGATACTCATATTTTACTTTTCCTCTCGAAATACTTGCCGATCAGCGTTGCGCTTAAATTGATCAGCAGGGTCAAAATCATCAAAATGGCTGCGATGGCGAAGGCTACTTCAAAATTGCCATCTTCCGTTGCATAGACATAGAGTGCTACTGTCAGTGTGGCACCGGAAGAGAAAAGTCCCTCAAAGAAGCCATTCAGAGCATGGGCAAAGCCGGCAGTAAACAGCAGTGCAGCGGATTCTCCCACGATTCTGCCCACAGACAGAATGCATCCGGTGATTACGCCTTCCACGCAGTTAGGCAGTACCACGGTACGGATCACTCGCCACTTGCCTGCACCCAGTCCAAAGGCACCTTCCCGATAAGATTGGGGAACAGTTTTCAAACTTTCCTGGGTGGTGCGCATAATGGTGGGAAGATTCATAATGACAAGCGTCAACGCACCCGCCAGCAGGCTTTTGTCCAGATCCATGAACTGACAAAAGAACAGCGAACCGAACAGGCCGTAAATGATAGAGGGAATACCGGAAAGGGTTTCTGCAGCATATTCGATCATACCAACCAATCGCTTGTTGGTAGCATATTCGGTCAAATAGATCGCCGCGCCCACACCCAGTGGCAGCACAAATAGCAGTGTGGTCAAGATAATGTAGAGGGTGTTGAGAATATCCGGAAGGATGCCGACTGTTCCTCGAAGATAGCTGGGTTTGGTGGACAGCAGCTCCCAGGAGATATTGGGCAGGCCCTTGATCAGCACATAGCCGAGCAGGAATAGGGTCAGCGCAGCGGTGATCCCGGCAGCCAGCCACATGAGAAAGCGCATGGCCCAGATATAAACATTTCTTTTCTTCATAGCAGAGCTCCAATAATGGCAAGCAGAATCACAAGGCTTCCCGTTGCCAGCAGATAATAAGGCTTTCCCCGTAGTGTCCAGAGAAATAGTTTTTTCTTTCTAATGATTCTCATTTCTTTTCTCCCTTCAGGAAGAAGTTCAGTGTTGCATTAATCAGCATAATAAACAGGAACAGCACCAGTGCGATAGAGAACAGCGCCTCCCGGTA
>JAZNPV010000089.1:0-47314 GCA_045589835.1 Faecousia sp. | reverse complement strand
CCATCCTGCCGGGTGTATTCATCCAGCACCTTGCCCACAGGATCGGGGAGGGCTATCACATCCCGGATGCCCTTTGCCATGGCGGCGATCCGCTGTGAGGTGAGCTTCAGTCGGT
Source organism: Faecousia sp. (assembly GCA_045589835.1). Lineage (GTDB taxonomy): Bacteria > Bacillota > Clostridia > Oscillospirales > Oscillospiraceae > Faecousia. Next base: position 47,199 of record JAZNPV010000089.1, on the reverse strand, counting down.
CCAGCATAACGGTGGAGATGGTGCTGCTGGCACGCTCCATGTCCTGTTCATTTGCCTGCAGGATCTGTGCTTCGTTAGCAAGCAGCGCGTCTGCCATGGCTTCCAGTGCAGCGTTCTTCTGCTGGGTGGTCAGTTGGGAAATCTGAGTCTTTGCCGCTTTTGCGGCCTGTAACATATCAGTCATAAGCTTTCTCCGTAAAGGTGGTACCAACACATTTTCCGTCCAGAATGTCGTAAAGGTTGGTGGGTGTGTTTCCGTTTGCGATTACCATATCACAACCGCAGGCCAGACAGATCCGGGCTGCCTGCAGCTTGGTCACCATGCCGCCGGTTCCCAGAGAGCAGTTGCTTCCGCCGGCAAGGGCAGCAATCTCATCATCGATCCTGGTGATCCTGTGGATCAGCGTTGCATCGGGATGGGTATGGGGATCGGCGGTATACAGGCCATCGATGTCAGACAAAAGGATCAGTTTATCCGCGCCGATGCTCTCTGCCACGATGGCAGCCAGCGTATCGTTGTCGCCGATCACGATCTCCTCGGTGGCAACCGTATCATTTTCATTGATGATAGGAATAGCATCCAGTTCCAGCAGCCGGTTCAGTGTATTGCTGAAATTGGTGTGGCGAACTTCATTGGCCACATCGTCACCGGTAATCAAAAGCTGGCCGACGGTGTGATTATATTCACTGAACAGCTTATCGTATGTATACATCAGCTCGCATTGTCCCACAGCGGCAGCGGCCTGCTTTGTTGGGATATCTGTTGGACGGCTGCGAAGCCCCAGCTTGCCAACACCCATACCGATGGCACCGGAAGAGACCACAATCACCTGATGTCCTGCGTTTTTAATGTCACTGATTACTTTGCACAGTTCTTCTACCCGGCGGATATTCAAGTGACCGCTGGCATGGGCCAATGTGCTGGTGCCGATTTTGACTACGATGCGCATAGCAAAACCTCCATATTTCTATATACTCAGTTATTATAACGCTGTTTGCTCCATAAATAAAGAGGGATTTTGCATGTATTTTACAGGATTTTTATTTTATAACACAGCAGATAGTATATTTTTTCATTTTCTTATTGACTTTAGTGTGATAAAGTGGTAAAATCGCTTTCAAACTACAGAAGGGAGCCGGTTTATGAAACAGCTGTACAGCCCGGAAACAGAGACGCTTTTTGAAGCGATCCTGTCGCTGCAAACAGCGGAGGAATGCTATCGATTTTTTGAGGATATCTGCACTATTAAGGAAGTGCAGGCCATGAGCCAGCGGCTGCAGGTTGCCTGTCAGCTGGATGCGGGCAAGAATTATGCAGAGGTTTATGAAGATACCGGTGTCAGTTCTGCAACCATTTCAAGAGTCAACAAGTGTCTGCTTTACGGTAATGGCGGATACCGGACTGTTTTGGAGCGTCTGAAGAAAGCGGGGAAATTGGAAAATGTCAACACAAATGATTCTGAAGAATGACGAACAGGCTGTGTTTGCTCTGCGGCAGCTGTATCGGCAATATGGCTACGCGCCCTATAAAATGAGCCGGTTTGAGGAGTATGATCTTTATGTGCAGAATAAGGATTTTTTGGTTTCCGATCAGGTTATTACCTTTTCCGACCGCAACGGAAGACTTCTTGCCCTTAAGCCGGACGTAACCCTGTCCATTATCAAAAACGCGCCCGATAAGCCCGGTGTGGTTGAGAAAGTGTACTATAATGAAAATGTGTACCGTGTGGATAAGGGAACTCACATGTTTAAGGAGATCCTGCAGACCGGCTTGGAATGTGTGGGTGACCTGGGTACCTGTCAGGTTGCGGAAGTGGTACTGCTGGCAGCAAAAAGTCTTTCGCTGATGGATGAAAACTTTGTGCTGGATATTTCCCATATGGGTCTTATTCGGGCCGTTATGGAAGAATGTGGATTATCTGAAGCCGGAAAAGGACAGGTAATGACCTGCCTGCGGCAGAAAAATATACACGAGCTTCAGTCTGTATGCACCCAGGAGGGCTGCACAGAGGATAGCCTGCAGAAGCTGACTGCCCTAATCCGCTGCACCGGTACACCCGAAAAGGTGCTTCCTGCAATCAGGGATTTGATGCATACCGAACATGAGCGCAGTACTCTGGAAGAGCTGCTGCACCTGTGCGCGATTCTGGACGACCAAGGCTTTGGGAATAGGGTTCATATTGATTTTTCCGTGGGAAGCGATATGAAATACTACAGCGGTGTGGTGTTTAAGGGATATTTGGCCGGATTGCCCTCCGGTATTCTTTCAGGCGGTCAGTACGATAAGCTGCTGCGGAAAATGGGAAGAAGCAGCAGCGCTATCGGTTTTGCCATCTATTTGGACATGCTGGAGCGGCTGCAGCAGCCGGCTGACGGTTATGATGTAGACAATGTGCTGCTATACAATCCGTCAGACGATCCGCAGCAGGTAATCCGGTTTTCGGAAGCATTGCGTAAGGACGGAAGCGTTCTGGCGGCAACGGAATTGCCGCAGGGCCGTACATGGCGGCGGTTGTTCCGCTTGGATAGAGGGGAGGCTGTTATTGTTGAAGACAATGGTTAATGTGGCGCTCCCGAAAGGGCGGCTGGGTGAAAAGGTTTACAGCCTGTTAAAAAAAGCGGGCTATGAGTGTCCTGCAATTGAGGAGAACAGCCGGAAGCTGATTTTTGAAAATCCTGAGAAGGGCGTCCGGTACTTTTGGGTAAAGCCATCGGATGTTTCCATTTATGTGGAACGGGGCGCGGCGGATATTGGTGTAGTGGGCAAGGACATTCTGCTTGAGTATCAGCCCGATGTGTATGAACTTCTGGATTTGGGGATCGGTAAGTGCCGTATGGCAGTTGCCGGCAAAGCCGGTTTCCGGGATCCGGTGGATGCTACTTTGCGGGTAGCTACCAAGTTTCCCAACATTGCCAGCCAATACTATAACGGAAAATGCCGGGACATTGATATCATTAACCTGAACGGCTCTATCGAATTGGCACCGATCCTTGGTCTTTCCGATGTGATCGTGGATATTGTGGAGACCGGAACCACGCTGAAGGAAAATGATCTTGTAGTCATGGAAGAGATCGTTCCTATCAGCGCCCGGCTGATTGCCAATGTGGTCAGTATGAAGTTTAAACAGGAGCGGATTGAAGCGATCCGCAGTGCTTTGGAACAACAGTGAGGATGAAAAATGATTCGTATATTAAACTATGGTCAGGTCTCCAACGATGAGATATTTGGCCGTGTGATGAACAATGTAGATGTATCCGGCATCGTGAGCCAGATCATTCAGAATGTACGTACCGGCGGCGATAAGGCTGTGCTGGAATATAATGAAAGATTTGACGGTGCCAAAATGACGGTGCTGGAGGTCAGCAAGGAAGAATTGGATACGGCATTGGAACAGGTGGACAGTAACTTTATCCGGATTCTGGATACGGCTGCCCGGAACATTCGCCAGTATCACGCCAAGCAGATCCGCAGTGGTTTCTTTCTGGAGCAGGACGGTATTGTGCTGGGGCAAAAAGTTACACCCATCGAGAAGGTGGGCGTCTATGTACCTGGCGGCACAGCGGCTTATCCTTCCACTGTATTAATGGACACGATTCCTGCTAAGATCGCCGGCTGTGAGCAGGTGGTTATGGTTACGCCTCCCGGACGGGACGGCAAGATCAATCCGGCTATTCTGGCTGCTGCGCAGGTTGCGGGCGTTGACCGGATCTTTAAGGTAGGCGGCGCACAGGCCATCGCTGCACTGGCCTACGGAACGGAAACGGTTCCGCAGGTAGACAAGATCGTTGGCCCCGGCAATGCCTTTGTAGCTGAAGCCAAGAAGCAGGTGTTCGGTCAGGTTGCTATCGATATGATCGCTGGTCCCAGCGAAATTCTGATTGTAGCGGATGGAAAGAGCAATCCTGCCCATGTGGCAGCGGACCTGCTTTCTCAGGCAGAGCACGATAAGCTGGCCAGCGCTGTACTGGTAACAGACAGTCAGGACCTTGCCCTTGCGGTGCAGGAGGAACTGGAAAAGCAGATCCCCCTACTTCCCAGAGCAGAAATTGCCCGCCGTTCGATCGACGATTACGGTAAGATCATTGTTGCGGAGAACCTGCAAGTGGTGATTGATATTGCCAATGAAATTGCTCCCGAGCATCTGGAGCTGATGGTGGACGAACCTTTTGATTACTTGGACGGTATTCGCAATGCAGGTTCGATCTTTATGGGTAGGTACTGCCCGGAGGCTTTAGGTGATTACTTTGCAGGCCCCAACCATACCCTGCCCACCAGTGGCACCGCAAGGTTCTCCAGCGCCCTGTCGGTGGACGATTTTGTGAAGAAGAGCCAGTTTACTTACTACACGCAAGAGGCGCTGAGCAAGTGCGCTAGGGATGTGGCCTACTTTGCCCGTAAAGAGGGATTGGAAGCCCACGCAAGAAGTGCTATGATCCGAATCGAGGAATGAAAATGAGCCGTTATTTGAATCAGAAGTATCAGCAGTTAGAGGCTTATGTGCCCGGTGAACAGCCCCGGGACATGGAGTATATCAAGCTGAATACCAACGAATCCCCCTATCCGCCTGCGCCGCAGGTGATTGAAGCCATGACCGGGGAAGATGTAGCCCTGTTGCGTCTATATTCTGACCCTACGGGTAAAGCCTTAAAAGAGAAACTGGCAGGCTTGTACAAGGTGGAAAGCGAAAATATTTTCCTTACCAACGGTTCGGATGATATTCTGAATTTTGCTTTTATGGCCTTTGCCCAGCAGGGTGCGGCATTCCCTGATATCAGCTACGGCTTTTATCCGGTGTTTGCCCAGCTCCACGGCATTGCTTATGAGCAGATCCCCCTGTGTGAGGACTTTTCAATTAACGCGAACGATTACTGCAACCAAAACCGTCTGGTGGTCATTGCCAATCCCAACGCCCCTACCGGAATGATGATATCCGTGGCGCAGATCGAGAAGATTTTGCAGACAAATCCCAATGGCGTTGTGGTGATCGATGAAGCCTATGTGGATTTCGGCGGAGAGAGCTGCTATCCCTTGATCCGGCAGTATGATAATCTGCTGGTTGTACGTACTTTTTCCAAATCCCGCTGCATGGCTGGTGCCAGACTGGGCTACGCCATTGGGTCTGCGGAACTGATCGGGGATCTGGAAAAGATCAAGTATTCCACCAATCCCTACAATGTGAACCGGCTGACCATGAAACTGGGCGAAGTGACCGTTGACGCAGAGGACTATTATCAGGAAAAGTGCCGCTGCATTATGGAAGACCGGCAGTGGACGAAGCAGCGTTTGGAAGAAATGGGCTTTACCGTTCTGCCCAGCTTTGCCAACTTCCTGTTTGCAAGCAGCCCCAAAATTGACGGTCAGACCCTTTACCGGGAGCTGAAAGCCCGTGGCGTTCTGATCCGCCATTTCAGTAAGCCCAGAATCGCGGATTACATCCGTATTACCATCGGTACGCGGCTGCAGATGGAACGATTTATTGAAACTGTAGCCCAGATCATAGGAGGTTAATATGAGAACCAGTACGATCACCCGAAAGACAGCGGAAACAGACATCACGCTGGAACTGAATCTGGACGGAACCGGCAAGAGCCAAATTTCCACCGGCTGCGGTTTCCTTGACCATATGCTGACCCTGTTCGCCTCCCATGGCCGTTTTGACCTGACTGTGAACTGCACAGGCGATACATATGTGGACGATCACCACACAGTAGAAGATATCGGCATCTGTCTTGGTAAGGCTTTTTGTGATGCTTTGGGAGAAAAGCGGGGTATTACCCGTTACGGCAGCTTCATTCTGCCTATGGATGAGGCGCTGATCCTGACTGCTGTGGATATTTCCGGCAGAAGCTGCCTTTGCTATCAGTTGGATATTCCTGCTCAGAAAATCGGTACATTTGACACAGAGTTGGTGGAAGAATTCTTCCTCGGATTTGTACGCCAGTGTCCTATGAGCCTGCACATTCGCAAGCTGGCAGGTACCAATTCCCATCACATTGCGGAGGGATGTTTTAAGTCTGTAGCAAGATCTCTGCGGATCGCAGTTGCGATTGATGCAGCCAATGCAAATGAGATTCCCTCCACAAAAGGAGTTCTGTAATGGTTGGTATTATTGACTACGGTGTCGGCAACCTGTTTTCTCTGCAATCCTCATTCAAAAGCGTGGGACAGGATGTGTTTGTATCCGGTGACCCGCTGCAACTTTGTAAGGCTGACCGGTTGATCCTGCCCGGTGTGGGTGCTTTCGGGGATGCGGCACAAAAGCTGCGGCAAAGCGGACTGGACGTGTTTGTGCGGCAGCAGGCAGAAAAGGGAACACCTCTCATGGGTGTTTGCCTTGGTATGCAGCTTTTGTTTGAAAAAAGCTATGAATATGGCGAACATGAGGGCCTTGGGCTGCTGAAAGGGCAGGTCGTACCCATGGCCGGATTCCTGCCCAATGATCTGAAGATTCCCCATATGGGCTGGAACCAACTGCATAAAACCAATGAAACCAGCCGTCTGCTTTCCGGTATCCGGGAAGGGGACTACGTATATTTTGTCCACTCCTATTTTGCCCAAGGCTGTGATGACTCCCTTGCGGCTGTGACGGAGTATGGCAAAATCATGACTGCAGCGGTGGAAAAGGGCAATGTGTTCGGTTGCCAGTTCCATCCGGAAAAGAGCGGGCCTGTGGGCTTGCGGATTTTGAAAGTATTTTGTGAGCTGTAAGGAGTAAGCGTGTATGCTGATATTTCCTGCGATAGATCTGTATGAGGGAAAGGCTGTTCGCCTGTATCAGGGCGATTATGCCAAGATGACCGTCTACAGTAATGATCCTGCGGCGGTAGCACAGGATTTTAAAAATGCCGGTGCTACCTGCCTGCATCTGGTGGATCTGGAGGGTGCCAAGCTGGGTACTACCTCTAATTTGCCGACCATACGCAAAATAGTGGAAACTGGTGGATTGTTTACGGAGGTTGGCGGCGGTGTTCGCACTATGGATACTGTTAAGCAGTATCTTTCTCTGGGTGTTGACCGGGTGATCCTTGGTACTGCTGCGGTGACCGATCAAACATTTTTGCAGCAGGCTTTGGATCAATATGGAGAAAAGATTGCTGTTGGTGTGGATTTAAAGGATGGATATGTGGCCATTCGCGGCTGGACGGAGAAGTCCAAGCTGACTGCAGAGGCCTTTTTTGCAAAGATGCAGCAGATGGGTGTAGCGACCGTGATCTGCACGGATATCTCCAAGGATGGCGCCATGCAGGGTACCAACCGGGAACTGTATAAAAGCCTGTCCCAAAGGTTCTCAATCAATCTGATTGCCTCCGGCGGCGTATCCGCGCTGGATGATGTGGCTGCGCTGCGGGCTATGGATCTGTACGGCGCAATCATTGGCAAGGCCTATTACACCGGTGCCATTGATCTAAAGGAAGCGCTGGAGGTGGCAAAGTGATAACAAAGAGAATCATACCCTGTCTGGATGTCCGCGACGGCAGAGTGGTGAAGGGTACAAACTTTCAGGGACTTCAGGATGTGTCCTCGCCGGTGGAACTGGCGAAATATTACAGTGACAACAGCGCCGATGAACTGGTGTTCTATGACATTACCGCTTCCGCAGAGGGTCGTGCTTTGTTTACGGATATTCTCCGGCAAGTGGCGGAGCAGATTTTTATTCCGTTGACGGTAGGCGGCGGTATCAATACACTTGATGATTTTGACCGGGTGCTGAAATGCGGAGCGGATAAGGTAAGCGTTAATTCCGGTGCTATTCGCAATCCGGGACTGGTTTTGGAAGCTGCCAAGCGTTACGGCGATCAGTGCGTTGTGCTGTCTGCGGATGTAAAACGTGTGGACGGCCAGTTTCGTGTGTTTTCCAAAGGCGGCCGGGTGGATACCGGCATGGAGGCGATCTCCTGGATCAAATCCTGCGTGGCAAACGGTGCCGGCGAAGTGGTGCTGAACTCTATTGATACCGACGGTGTGAAGCAGGGGTTCGACATTGAAATGCTGGATGCCGTCAGCAATGCGGTAGACGTACCGGTGATCGCCTCCGGCGGTGCCGGCGGCATCGGTGATTTTGTAACATTATTTAATCAGCTGCCCAAGGTGGATGCAGGTCTTGCCGCATCTATTTTCCATTTCGGACAGGTAACGATCCCTGCACTGAAGCAGGCGCTGCGTGAGAATAACATTTCTGTGAGGTTATAATGCTATGGATATTAGTGAACTGAAATTTGACGAAAAGGGTCTGATCCCGGCAATCGTTGTGGATGATGATTCTGACAAGGTTTTGACCCTTGCGTACATGAATAAAGAAAGCCTGCAAATTTCTCTGGAAAAGAGACTGACCTGCTTTTACAGCCGTTCCCGGCAGGAACTGTGGCTGAAAGGGGAAACCAGCGGCAATTACCAGCACATTCAGTCCATTACCGCCGACTGCGATAAGGATGCTTTGGTGGTGCGTGTGAAAAAGGACGGTCCTGCCTGCCATCTGGGTACGGATTCATGTTTTACCAATCCTGTTCTGGAAGCGGAAACGGAAAGGTTTTCCATGGAAGGCCTCTATCAGCTGCTTGTAGGGCGGAAAGAAAACCTGCCGGAAGGCTCCTATACTACCTATCTGTTCCAGAAGGGCCTGGATAAGATCCTGAAGAAGGTGGGCGAAGAGTGTACGGAGGTCATCATAGCCGGTAAGGCCGATGATAAGGCAGAAACCATTTACGAGATCGCGGATCTTGCCTATCATGTGATGGTGTTGATGGTGCAGATGGGGATTTCTGTGGACGATATCCGGCAGGAACTGGCTGGACGCCATGTGATCGACCACAAGGTCAAGCAGGAGAAAATGACAAAATAAACCTGTTGCGCGAAGATAATGAGTGCTGCGGTAAAGCCGCAGCACTTTCCTTATTGACGCATAGTCAAAGCAATGGTATAGTTGTTGGGAAAACTGTGTAACACAATACTGGCACACGGAGGGGATTTTATGGATAAAATACGATCTAAGCGTGGATTTATATGCGACATGGACGGTGTAATCTATCACGGCAACCGTCTGCTTCCCGGTGTTCGTGAGTTTGTGGACTGGCTGTACGCCAATAACAAGGAATTCTTGTTTCTCACAAATTCCAGCGAACGGTCCCCACGGGAACTGCAGCAGAAGCTGGCCAGAATGGGTCTTGAGGTCAGTGAGAAGCACTTTTATACCAGTGCGCTGGCGACTGCCAAGTTTATCAGCAGTCAGGCACCGGGGTGTACTGCCTATGTGATTGGCGCACCCGGTCTTGTCAATGCGCTGTACGAGGCGGGAATCACCATGAATGATGTGAATCCGGATTATGTGATCGTGGGTGAGACTGCCAGTTATAACTACGAAAGTGTAATCCATGCGGTACATCTGGTGCAAAACGGAGCGAAGCTGATCGGCACCAATACAGACCTGACCGGCCCTTCCGAGCGTGGCATCATTCCAGCCTGCAGAGCGTTGATCGCCCCCATAGAACTGGCAACCGGTAAATCTGCCTATTTTGTAGGGAAACCCAATCCGCTGATGATGCGTACCGGATTGAAGCTGCTGGGTGTCCACTCGGAGGATGCAGTTATGGTGGGAGACCGGATGGATACGGATATTATCGCCGGTATTGAAACCGGTTTGGATACGGTACTGGTATTGTCCGGCTGTACCACAAAAGAAGAGATGAATAAGTTTCCGTACCGGCCCAGGTATGTTCTTAATGGAGTGGGCGACATATTGGCAGACTAAAAGCACAAAGCAGCGGGTATCATGTTGGTGATACCCGCTGCTTCGGGCACATTGTGTGTATTTTTTTGCCAAAAGCTTGCGCATGAGGAGAATCAATGGTATACTAACGGTAAGTTTTAGTAAAGGATCGCAATTATGGGAGAACCGAAGTATCGACTGGAAGGCATCGTCCATACCCGGGGAGAGGGAATGGAGGACTTTGAAGGCCCTCTGGATGTTATTTTCCTGCTGCTGAGCAAAAATAAAATTGAAATACAGGATGTTTCCATTACCGCAATTCTTGAGCAGTACCTGGCCTATCTGGATGAGATGAAGCGGCTGGATATGGAGATTGCCAGCGAGTTTATTACCATGGCATCCCACTTGATGCTCATAAAGACAAAGATGCTGTTGTCGGCGGCGGAGGCTGCGGAAGCAGAAAGCGAACTGGATCTTTTGCGCCAATCGCTGATCGAACGGCAGCGCCGGGAGGCCATCGAGCAGATCCGGATTGCCATATCTGTTCTGGAGCCCCGCAATGATGTGGGTAGATGCCTGTTCACGAAAGAACCGGAGCCGCTGCGCAGAGATAATACCTACCGGTATCAGCATGCGCCGGAGGATATGCTTAGGGCACTGGATGAAATTGCGGAGAGAAATCAGCGCCGTCTGCCGCCGCCAACGGTGAATTTTAAGGGGATCGTCGGTAAGGAACCTTATCCCGTTACTAAGAAAGCTAAGGAAGTAATCAGAACATTGGTGTTGCGGGGGATCGCCCGGCTGAAGAACCTGTTTCAGGGAAACCGGAGCAGAAGTGAGATTGTGGCAACATTTCTGGCGATTCTTGAGTTGTGTAAGACCAATTCCGTATCGCTGGAGGATGATGTGTCCGGTGAGAATCCCAATGTGCGCCTGCTCCGGGAACCGGATGCCGATCATGAGGAGATGACTTGATGGAACAAATTGAATTACAGCGGGCCATTGAAGCCATCCTGTTTGCAGCTGGCGAGCGTATGGAAATATCCCGGCTTGCCATGGTTCTGGAAGCAGATGAAAGAGATGTGGAAAAAGCTGCAGATGCCCTTGCGGACGAGCTGGCATTTAACCGCCGGGGAATCCGGATACTGCGGCTGGAAAAAGGCTATCAGATGGTATCCTCCGGTGAGATGGCGGAATACATCACGAAGGCTCTGGAGACAAGAAAACCGCCGAAGCTGTCTGCTTCCCAGCTGGAAGTGCTGACGATCATTGCTTACTATCAGCCGGCTACCAAGGCCGTTGTTGAACAGATCCGGGGCGTAGACAGTACCTATTCCATTTCCGCGCTTCTGAATAAAAAGCTGATTGAAGATGCGGGAAGATTGAATGTGCCGGGCCGGCCTATTCAATACCGGACAACACCGAATTTTCTGCGTACCTTTGCTCTCAGTTCTTTAGAGGAATTGCCGGCGATTGAAAAAGTGGATCTGGGTGAGCCGCTGCCGGAAGAGACACAGCAGATTTCCATGGAGGAGGTAAACTGATGGGATGGATCGTCGCTTTCGGTATTTTGACCGCATTGGCGATACTACCCATTGGTGCCGGTGCGGTATATGATACAAACGGTCCGCAGGCGTACCTGCTGATAGGGCCGGTGCCCATAACATTGTACCCGGGGAAGAAAAAGGAAAAAAAGCAAAAGGCACAGCAAAAGAAACCTGCAAAGAAAAAGGCAGCGTCGGCACAGAAAAAGGACAATAATAAAAAGGGCGGAAGTTTTTCTGATTTTCTGCCTCTGCTGAAAACGATCATTGAATTTTTGTGTGATTTTCGCAGTAAGATCCGTGTGAAATGCTTGGAATTGAAATTGATTCTGGCAGGAGGAGACCCCTGTGATCTTGCTCTGAATTACGCTAAGGCATGGGCTGCACTGGGGAACCTGATGCCGCAGCTTGAGCGGTTTTTTATTATTAAAAACCGGGACATGGAAGTAGAGTGCGACTTTACCTCCGAGAAAACCCTCATTTATGCACGACTGGATGTTACCATTACCGTTGGCAGACTGCTGTATCTTGCCTGTCGGTACGGAACCAGAGTGATTAGAGAATACTTGGATATACTGAAATTAAGAAAAGGCGGTGCAAAAACATGAGCCAGAATCTTCCCAATATGCTGGAAAATACAATTGCAAAGATCCGCGAGATGGTGGATGTGAATTCTGTAATCGGTGATCCCATTACAACACCCGACGGTGTGACCATCATTCCTGTCTCCAAGGTCAGTGTTGGCCTTGGCGGAGGCGGGTCCGACTTCGTTTCCAAGAATGTAAACCACCATGAAAATCCCTTTGGCGGCGGTGTAGGCGCCGGTGTAAAGGTGACGCCTGTGGCATTCCTGATTATTAAGGAAGGTAATGTCCGTATGCTGCCTGTGGCTACGCCGGCCAACAGCACTGCTGACCGGATTGTAGAGTTGGTACCGGATGCGCTGGATAAGGTTGCGGCATTTATTGATTCCCGTATGGAGAAAAAGGGCGAATAATTCTGTCCGATCCGGAAAAACTGTTTTCGGGTGATAGATATGAAACGACTGATTGCCGGGATGGCAGCTGCTTTGCTGGCTGCTGTCCTGGTTTTTCCCTGTAAGGCGATATCTGCGCAGAGTGCCATATTGATGGATGCACAAACCGGCCGCGTTCTGTATGAAAAGCTTCCCGACAGGCAGAGCCTGATCGCCAGTACGACTAAAATTATGACGGCTCTGGTAGTGTGCGAGCAATGCAACGTGCTGGACAGAGTGCGTATTCCGCCGGAGGCTGTAGGCATTGAGGGCTCCTCCATGTATCTGAAGGAAGGAGAAGTGCTGACTGTGCAGGAGCTGCTGTACGGACTGATGCTTCACAGCGGCAACGATGCGGCGGTGGCGCTGGCTATCTACTGTGGCGGAACGGTAGAGGGCTTTGCGGAGCTTATGAATGACAAGGCACACCTGCTGGGTATGGAGGATACCCATTTTGTAAATCCCAACGGCTTGGACAATCCCGGCCACTATTCAACGGCATCGGATCTGGCGCTGCTTGCGGCATATGCTATGGAGAATCCCATCTTTGCAAGAACCGTCTCTGCAAAGACTGTTACTATTGGAAACAGAAGCCTGCGCAATCATAATAAGCTGCTGTGGCAGGTTGAGGGCGCTGACGGCGTTAAGACCGGTTTTACAAAAGCGGCAGGCAGAATACTGGTATCAAGTGCAACCCGGCAGGGCAGACGCCTGATCGCTGTGACCATAAACGATCCCAATGATTGGGCAGATCACAAGCAGTTGCTGGATAATGGATTTGCGGATTATGCAGTGAAGCAGATTGTAAACGCAGGAGAATGCCTGGGACATTGGGAGATCGCCGGTGGACAGGCCGGAAGTGTCCATTTGCTGGCAGCTGATGACTTTTCCTATGCATTGCGGGAGGATGAGAAACCGCAGGTTGTCCTGTCCGGTGCAGGATTTGTCTATGCACCGGTGGCCAAGGGACAGGATGCGGGCTTTGCCTATATTTGTCTTGGGGAAAAACCCATCGGAAAAGTGCAGCTGGTTTTTGGAGAAACCATTGAGCGGGAAAATGAGCCGGAACCGTCGTTCTGGCAGCGTTTGTTTGGAGGAAGCAATGACTGAGCGTTTGCAAAAAATTTTGGCATCCCGGGGGCTGGCATCCCGGCGGCATGCAGAAGAGATGATCAAAGCCGGCAGAGTCAGCTGCAACGGTGAAGTTTGCCAACTGGGTCAACGTGCGGATCCGGATGTTGACAGTATACTTCTGGACGGGAAGCCGATCCCGTCCGGAACAGAGCATGTGTACATGGTGCTGCATAAGCCAAAGGGATATGTTACCACGCTGTCTGACGAGTTGGGCCGTCAAAACGCTGCCCAGCTGGTTTCGGACTGTGGCCGGCGTGTATACCCGGTAGGACGTTTGGATATGGACTCCGAGGGCCTTCTGCTCTTTACCAATGATGGAGAATTTGCAAATTACATGATGCATCCCAAGCACGAGGTGAAAAAAACATATCTTGTTACCGTTGCTGGATTCACACAGAAGGGATTGGAAAGATTGCATAGACCCATGACGCTGGATGGTTACCGCCTGCGGATTCCGCAGGTAGAAACGGTCGCCGTGGTTGGTGATGGCAGTGCCCGGTTGAAAATAACCATTCATGAGGGGCGAAACCGGCAGGTGCGCAGAATGTGCGCAATCGCAGGCATGAAGGTACGCAGACTGATTCGGATTGCGGAGGGCAATGTGGAGCTGGGGGATCTGCCATGCGGTGCGTGGCGGTATCTTACTGCAAAAGAAGTAGATGCGCTCAAAAATGAAATTTGCAATTTCTAATACTGGTACTTGCAAAATTCGCTGGTTTTTGTTACTATAACCTGTGAAAATACTGTTTGTGCGGAGGATATTATGAATCAGGATATTCTTGCGTTATTGAAATCCAGAATGCCGACCTTCTCCAAAGGTCAGCGCAGAATTGCCGCATATATCAATGAGTCTTACGACAAAGCGGCCTTTATGACCGCCAGCCGTCTTGGCAGCACAGTTGGTGTATCAGAATCTACAGTTGTGCGCTTCGCCATGGAACTGGGCTATGACGGATATCCCAGCATGCAGAAAGCCATGCGGGAAATGGTACTCAACAGACTTACATCTGTGCAGAGAATCGGTGTGGCCAATGACCGGATTAAGGATCAGGATATTGTATCCATGGTGCTGCAGACGGACATGGAAAAACTTCGGCTTACAAATGAATCTTTAAACCGGGACTCCTTTCGTACAGCTGTGGATAAAATCCTGAAGGCCAGAAGAATCTATATCCTGGGTGTGCGTTCAGCAGCGGCCCTGGTAAACTTCCTGGGATATTACCTGAACTATATGTTTGATAACGTACATGTGATCACGACCTCAGGCACAAGCGAAATGTTTGAAAAGCTGGTGAATATCTGTCACGAGGATGTTGTGATTGCTGTCAGCTTTCCGCGCTATTCCACGTCCACAATAAAGGGTGTTACCTATTGCCGGAGCGTTGGTGCCACGGTGATCGGCCTGACAAATTCGGATGCATCTCCTTTGGCTCTGAGCAGCGATTGCGTATTGGTCGCCAAAAGCGATATGCTGTCCCTTGTGGATACATTGGTTGCGCCGCTCAGTGTGGTCAATGCGCTGATTGTGGCCCTTGCCAATGGCAGAGAGCAGGCACTTTCCAGAAATTTTGAAACGCTGGAGCGTGTTTGGGAAGAATATAATGTGTATGAAAAGCGGGATGAAAGCCCATGAATTATGACGGAATCGTGATCGGCGGTGGTCCGGCTGGGATGCTGGCAGCGATCACGGCGGCGGGACAAGGCTGCAGAGTTTTGCTTTTAGAACGAAATGACCGGTTGGGCAAGAAGCTTTTGATTACCGGTAAAGGCCGCTGTAATGTAACCAACAACTGCCCGGCACAGGAGGTGCTGCAGAATATTCCCAGAAACGGAAAATTCCTGTACAGCGCCATGGAGGCGTTTCCACCGGAGCGTGTGATGGAATTGTTCGAAAAGAACGGATGTGCGCTTAAAACCGAGCGGGGAAACCGTGTATTTCCGGTCAGCGATAAATCCGGTTCTGTATTGGACTGCCTGAAGCGTTTACTGCAGCGGACCGGAGTTTGTGTACGTGCAGACAGAGTTCTGGAAATACTGGCCGAAAACGGTGTTGTTACCGGTGTGAAAACAGAAAAGACAGTATTCCATGCAAAATGGGTGATCCTGGCTACCGGAGGGGCATCCTATCCTGCTACCGGCTCCACCGGTGACGGCTATCTTATGGCACAAAAGCTGGGACATACGATTACGGAGCCTGTTGGATCCCTTGTGCCCCTGGAGACTGCGGGGCAGGATTGCCAGTCTATGCAGGGGCTGAGCCTGCGAAATGTGGGCGTTAAGCTGCTGGACAAAAAGGGAAAGGTTTTATACAAAGATTTCGGTGAACTGCTGTTTACCCATTTTGGTATATCCGGGCCTACGGTGCTGAGTGCCAGCGCCCATTTAAAGGGTGACGGCTGCCGGCTGCTGATCGATCTGAAGCCGGCACTGGATGAAGGAAAGCTGAACGACCGGATTCTGCGGGATCTGGACATGTATAAAAACCGCACCATGGAAAATGCTTTGACCGATTTGCTGCCCAGATCCATGATTCCCGTTGTTTTGCAAAGACTTGAGATTCCTTTTGATCTGCAGGCCAATTCCCTGAAAAAGCAGCAGCGCAGAGCGCTTGTAGAGTTGTTGAAGGCGTTTTCCGTGGATATTACCGGCAAGAGGCCGGTTGCGGAGGCAATCATTACATCCGGAGGCGTTAACGTTTCCGAAATCGACCCGAAAACAATGGGCTCCAAGAAGGTAACCGGGCTTTACTTTGCTGGTGAAATCATCGACTGTGATGCCTATACCGGTGGCTTCAACCTGCAGATCGCATGGGCCACGGCTTTTGCTGCCGGTATGGCGGTTAAAAACGCCCATTGACAAAACCGTGGTCATATACTAAAATATTCAATGGTATCGCACAAGAACGATATTGGAGGTAAAAGAGAATGTACGAAAAGTTAGTATCCTACGCTGCTAAGCAGCTTGAACTGGACCCTGCGGAGATCACGCCGGACAGCACTTTTGAGAGCCTGGGTATTGACTCTCTGGATATTGTGGAAATGATCATGGATCTGGAAAGTGAGCTGGGGGTAGAACTGGAGATGGAGGATCAGAAGATCGCCACTTTTGGGGAACTGGCTGACTTTATTGAGTCCAAGCTGGGTTAATCAATCAAATAACCTTGTTATGGCAAACCGGCTTATAACAAGGTCGCACTAGTCGGGGAGATAGCGGTGCCCTGTTGCCTGCAATCCGCTATAGCAGGGATGAATCCCCACACCCGGACAAGTTTGAGTGCCGTCCGGCCTATGTAAGTGGTGTTGATGGAACGGTCCTGCGCAACGGTATCCCGTGAACCATGTCAGGTGGGGAACCAAGCAGCATTAAGCGGATCTTATCGTGTGCCGCGGGATCGCCGTTTCTGAGCTGGCTGCACAGATACCGGGTATTCAGCTTGTTCAAATGTGGGTGTGCGATCTTGTTATGAGCCGGTTTTGTTAATTTCTTCAGAAGGAGGGCGTTTTATGTCCGCATATCAAGCATTGTACCGTAAATACCGCCCTCAGACATTTGACGATGTTGTGGGGCAGACAGCTGTAACCCAGACCCTGAAAATGCAGCTGCAAAGCGGGAAACTGAGCCATGCGTATCTGTTTACCGGTTCCAGAGGTACCGGTAAAACCAGCAGTGCTAAAATTCTGGCTAAGGCAGTCAACTGCCTGAATCCTCAGGACGGAAATCCGTGCAATCAATGTGAGGCTTGCCGTTCCATCGATGCCGGTTCCTGCATGGATGTACTGGAGATCGATGCGGCATCAAACAACGGCGTTGATAATGTCCGTGACCTGCGGGATGACGCTGTCTATACACCGTCACAGGTAAGAATGCGTGTGTATATCATTGATGAAGTACACATGCTGTCCATTTCGGCGTTTAACGCATTGCTGAAGATCATTGAGGAGCCGCCGGAGCATCTTCTGTTTATCTTAGCTACCACGGAGCTTCACAAGGTTCCCGCCACGATTCTGTCCAGATGCCAGAGATTTTCCTTCCGGCGTATCAGTCAGGAAGATATTGCTGCCCGGCTTCAATATGTTGCCTATCAGGAGAATATCGATCTGGATGATTCTGCGGCCAGGGTTCTGGCTCGGCTGGCTGACGGCGGTATGCGTGACGGACTGGGTCTTCTTGACCAGTGTGCATCCGCATCCATCGGGGAACTGACCGCTGAAAGAGTCTATGCCTGTCTGGGTATTGCCGGAGTTCAGGAATGCGGGAAGCTGATGGCTTGTATTGCAGACAAAGATACGGGGAAGGCATTATCCATGCTGAACCGTTTTTATTCCGATGGGAAAGACCTTGGTGCGCTGCTGGATGAAATGCTCTGTCTGACCCGGGATTTCATGGTTCTGAAAACCGCTCCCAAGGAAGGTATCAGCATGCTTTCCGGTGTTGCTTCCGATCGGGAAGTGCAGGAACTGGCACAGCGTTTTTCCGGGGGAGAGCTTGTGCGCATGATGAATCTGATCCAGCAGACCGCAGCCGGATTTACAAGAAGCGCAAGCCGTAGGGCGGATGCGGAGTTGTGCATTGTTAACCTGTGTCAGCCGGAGCTGGAGCTGAATATGCAGGCATTGAATGCGCGCCTGACCCGTATGGAGGATCAGCTTCACAGCGGCACATTTACGGTTAAGCAGACATTTGCGGAGCCTGCTGCCGACCCGGAGGACGATGACCGTCCGCCAATGCCGGACGACTGTGACGCGCCTCCGGTTCCGGAGGAGATTCCGGTGCAGAACGATGCGCCGGCCGGATTCTGGACGGATCTGGCAGCGGAAATACGGCGTGAGCTGAAGCCCCCTGTTTCCGGCTTTTTCGCGCCTACCCCCAACGCGCCCATTCACTGCGTTCTGCAAGGGGATGGACTTACTTTGGTATGTGCCAACACATTTACCATGGAGATCATCAATAAGCCTGATGTGTTGGATCTGGTGGCAAGAAAAGCATCGGCAAAGCTTGGCAGAGCAGTACGTGTTTCGGCAGCTGATCAAACAAGCAGGAATGTGAACAATAAGCAAATGGAACAGCTTTTGCAATTTGGCAGAAGCCATTCGGATATTATAAAAATCAAGGATCATTAAGAACAGGAGAGTTTACCATGGCAAAAGGCGGATTCCGGGGGATGCCCGGCGGTATGAATCAGGCTGCGATGATGAAGCAGGCCCAAAAGATGCAGCAGGAGATGCTGCGCATGCAGGAAGAAATGGAGAATAAGACCTATACCGCAACCACCGGCGGCGGTATGGTCAAGGCTGAAGTGAACGGCAAGCACGAGGTTGTTGATCTGCAGATCAACCCCGAAGCTGTTGATCCGGACGATGTGGAAATGCTGCAGGATATGATTATTGCTGCGGTAAATGAAGCAATGCGTACTGCTGACAGTGATGCCGCAAGCAATATGTCCCG
Organism: Faecousia sp.; assembly: GCA_045589835.1. Taxonomy (GTDB): domain Bacteria; phylum Bacillota; class Clostridia; order Oscillospirales; family Oscillospiraceae; genus Faecousia. The sequence goes on along the minus strand of JAZNPV010000089.1, from coordinate 28,357 downwards.
TCTGACCGGCGGCCTGAATCTGGGCGGTCTGTTCTAAGGAGGCATTATGCAGTATTTTCCCGCAGCACTGCAGGAACTGGCTGATCAGTTTGCACGTCTGCCCGGCATTGGCGGAAAGACCGCGCAAAGACTTGCTTTCTATGTGTTGGGACTGCCCCAGGAGGATGCGCAGAACTTTGCGGATGCGATTCTGGAAGCGAAACGGTCTGTTCATACCTGTCCGGTGTGTCAGAATCTGACAGACAGAGAGATCTGCCCCATCTGTGACGACGATCTGCGCGATCAGGGACTTATTTGCGTTGTGGCAGAGCCTAAGGATGTGATCGCCATGGAGCGCAGCCGGGAATTTTCCGGTGTGTATCACGTGCTGCACGGTGTGATCTCACCGCTGAACCATATTACGCAGGATGATATCCGCATCAGGGAACTGCTGCAGCGTGTGGCGTCCGGTCAGGTGCGGGAGGTTATTATGGCTACAAATCCGGACACGGAGGGTGAGGCCACCGCTATGTACATTTCACGGCTTTTACGTCCCATGGAGGTCAGGGTTACACGACTGGCATACGGCGTCCCTGTGGGAAGTCAGCTGGAATATGCGGACGAAGTGACCCTTTCCAGAGCGCTGGAGGGCAGACAGGAGATATAACAAAAACTGCTGCATTTATGCAGCAGTTTTTTAACGAATGAACATCTGAGTCAGACCGTGAGCGTTGTCTGATTACAAGTCGAATATGTTGTGAAAGCTGTGCAAAATAACTGTTTTTTGGTAAATTTATCTACAGGTGCTTGCGATTACTGTGAATATATGGTAAACTATCTGTGAACGGTTATCCGTTACAGATCTGAAAAGAGGGTTTCACGATGAAAAAGCTATTAAGTATCCTTTTGGCTTTGAGCATGGTAGTTGGCCTTTTGGCCGGCATCACACTGACAGCTGCTGCTGAAACAGTGATCGAGCGTATTGATGTTACCGGCGTTACCGCACCGGCAGTGGGCAGTGCGCCTGCCACAGACGGCTTTGTTGTGGGTCCTGGTGAGGGAATCACATATACTGCCCAATGGCTGGTATGGAGTTATGACCAGGAACGGTTTGTCCCCATGGAAGACAACGCTGTATTTGCTGCGGGCAATGTGTACAAACTGTCCCTGTGTGTCGATCTGGGTGAGAACACCGGCGATGAAGAAGGCATCCGTTTTGATTCCACACTCAACGGTGAGAGCCTGGCTCCTTACGGTGCGTACTATGATGCGCAGGATAATGTTGTTTACATCAATAAAGAGTACCCGCTGGATGTGCAGATGATCGACACTATTGTGATCGAAAGTATGCCTGCTGAAGAAGCAGGTGCCAGCACAGCGGCTTCCGCCATCGTCCTGCCTCAGGATGCCAACTATGTAGTATCCTGGGTTGATTGGGCAGTGGTCGATTATATGCAGGGAATATATGATAACTACACAGAAGCTGCCTTGGAAGATGGCAAGCAGTACGAATTGGTGCTTGTGATCAGACCGACGGAGGGGTACTGGTTTGCAGCAAACCCTGAACTGCAGGCACCTGCAGAACCGGATGGATGGTCTTTTGAGGGTAATGAAGCATATTTGAGTTTTACATATAACCTGACGCCTGCGGTGAATGCCGTTGAGATTACCGGTGTGCCGGAAGCGGCCTTCGGTGAGACAATCTCGGTTGCGGATATTCAGATCCCGCAGGATGCCAACTACACGCTGGATGCCTGCTGGTATCTCTGGACTCTTGAGGAGGGATATGTTCGGGTAGACTCCGGTACCTTTGGTGTCGGTGAGTATATTCTGTCTATGGAGATCCTTCCTGCTGAAGGCTATAGCATTGCTGACGGCGTGAGCGTTACTGTTAACGGTGTACCTGTCGAGGAGCTGGATTATTACTTGCACATTTCCGATGATGGTATCTTGATCGAAAATTGGGTGAGGCTTGAGCCGGAAAATGGTTATATTCATGAGTTTGCCATCAGCGGAGCGCCGGAGGAGATTACTGCCGGTCAGGATATCACTGTGCCTGAATTGACTGTAGAGGATGGCATGGTAACGGTGACCGATGTACAGTGGCTCGACGGTGATAAAGCAGCGGTTACCGGCAAGTTTGAGGATAATAAAGCTTACTATCTGGCGATTACTGTCGCTCCCGCTGAGGAGGGCTACGGTTTTGAAAGCTGGGTGAACGCTGATCTGTACGGTCTTTCTTATGATTCAAAGAGTAATTTGGACTCCGTGATTCTCTATGTCCGTTACTCTCTGCGGCCTACTGTGGACAGTATAAGCGTGACGGTTACGGTTCCCGAGGTTGGTGCTGCTCCTGCTGAGCCCCAGCTGGAAGAGGAGAATGCAGTGATCTCCTCCTACCAGTGGTATGATTATCATACCGGCGAAGAGGTTACCCGGTTTGAAGACGGCAAGAAGTATTACTTGTCAATTGAATTTGCGTGTACTGAGGGATATGATTTTGCGGAAGAACTGGAGCTGACCCTTAATGGGGGAGAACCTTCTGAATACAGCTATGATACTACTTCTGCACACATTGGTCAGATGTATACCTTCCAGAATATTATTGACCGGATCGATGTGACTATGCCCGAACCTGCAGCTGGTCAGGAGCCGGATTACGCGGATATTCAGGTTTCCGGAGAGAATTATGAGTTGATTTCTGCCCGGTGGCTGGATTGGGAAAACTGGGAAGAACTGACCGGCGCATTGGGCAAGGCAAAGTATGTGCTGGAGATGGAATTCCGTGCAGAGGAAGGCAGTGAATTTGCCGAAGACTGCTCCGTTTATTTGAACGGTGTTAAACTGGACGAAATCTATGTGTACGATGATTATGCGAATGTATCCGTGCAATTCTCCTTCCGGGATGTGATCAGCAGGGTGGAACTGCCTGCTTTCCCTGAGGTCCAGGTGGGAGATGCTATTGAGAACGGTGTGCTGGCCGGACCTGAAGGTGCCAATTATCAGCTCGACAGCATGTGGTATGAATATAATAATGGCAATGCGGAACCTGCAGAAGGTGTTTTTGAAAACGGCAAGGCATACTACCTGTTGCTGGAGGTAATCCCCGATACCGGTTATGAGTTCGCACAGGACGTTACGGTTACTGTTGGCGGGAAAGTGTATACAGGCGCTATGATGAGTGCTTCTGCAGACTATGTGGACGTGATGAAGCTGTACAGCTTTGGCATGAATGTCATTGATAAGATCGAACTGAATGTGCCAGACCTTGAGGACGGCAAGCCCCACGGTGAGATTACTGTGCCTGAGGATGCGGGCTATACCCTCATGGTTCAGCAGTGGGCTGGCTCCGACATCGACGATGTTAATGACGCGATGGTGCTGGAGGATGATGATCTGGCGGCATACGGCAATTACTACTGGTTTGCTGCTGTGGTCATGACAGAGGAAGACTGTGTGTTCTCCGATGATGTACAGATCTATATTAACGGTGAAGCTGTGGAGTTGGATCCCGACTACGCATATGTGGGCGGCAATGTTGGCCAGATTATCCATGGCCTTGGTAAGCTGACCGAGCCTGTGAAGCCCGGTGTCCCCAATAACAATGACAGTTTCCCTGTCACTCCGGTGGTGCTGCTGATGATTCTGGCTGCGGCTGGTATGGCGGTTACTGTTGCCTCCAGAAAGAGATATTTCTAAGTGCATAAAATAGCAGCGGCGGGTCAAAAATGATCCGCCGCTGTGTTTCATTTGGTTAAAAAGGGTCTGCTGCTTATTTTGCAACAGACCCATAATTCGTTGGTCGCGATTAAAGCAGTCGGATTCCTGCCTTTTCGCAGGCTTCCACGGTGTCTTTGTCCCAAACACTGGACTGGACTTCGCCGATATGGGCGCAGCCCATCATCAGCAGACACAGTCTGGACTGGCCGATACCGCCGCCGATGGTCAGGGGCAGTTCGTTGTTGAGCAGCATCTTATGGAAGGGCAGCTCCCGGCGGTTATCACAGCCGGCCAGCTTCAGCTGGCGGTCCAGAGATTCCGCATCCACACGGATACCCATGGAGGAGATTTCCAATGCCCGTTCCAGAACTTCATCCCAGAAGAAAATGTCGCAGTTCAGCTGCCAGTCGTCATAGTCGGGAGCCCGGCCATCGTGGGGCTTACCGGAGCGCAGCTTACCGCCGATCTGCATGATGCAGCAGGTAGGATGCTCCCTGACATATGCCTTTTCCCGCTGGGATCCGGTGAGATCCGGATACAGGTCCTCCAGTTCCTGGGTTGTGATAAAAGAAACATCCGGGCTCAAGTTTACCCGCAGCTGGGGGAAACGGACATGCAGACGGTCGTTTGTGTTGCAGATTGCTTTCACAATGGCCCGCACGATCAACTTCAGATAGTCCAGATTGCGGTTTTCCTTGGTGATAACTTTTTCCCAGTCCCACTGGTCAACATAGATGGAATGGATGTTGTCCAGCTCTTCATCTCTGCGGATGGCGTTCATATCTGTGTACAGACCGCCGCCAATGCCGAAGTTGTAGCGCTTCAGTGCAAGACGCTTCCATTTTGCCAGAGAATGTACTACCTGTGCATCTGCACCCACTGCAGGGATATCAAAGGAAACAGCACGCTCGTAGCCGTTCAGATTATCATTCAGACCGGAATTCTCCGTAACAAACAGGGGAGCGGAAACACGCTTTAAATTCAGCGCACTGGAAAACTCGTCCTGAAATGTCTGCTTGATGTAGGCGATGGCCCGCTGGGTATCGTATGCATCCAGGGTGGCCTGATAGCCCTGAGGAATGTAGATCTTGTTCATGATAGCGCCATCCTTTCCATAGAAATATGCTTTCATTTTATTCGATTTGGCTGTAAAATCAAGTGTAATTTATGTTTTTTCTTGTGAAATTCCATACTTTGGAACAAATGATAAAAATGGCACCGCTGAAAGCGGTGCCATTGTTCATATCTCAGTTTCGATAGCCCCGGGGCAGCAAGGATTGATTGTTCTGCTGCTGCGTTTGTGTGCTGCTGTCTTCCAATGCGGAACGGATCTGTTCACCAACAGTCAGTGTCAGCTCCAGAGCCTTACCCTGCCGGTATACACTAAGGGTGACGGAATCCCCAACGGCACAATTACCCACAATACGCACCAGATCGCTGCTGCCGGAAATATCAGCACCGTTTACCTGGGTAATGATATCGTTTGCCTGAAGGCCGCCTGCCTGTGCAGGGCTGTTTTCAGCAATGCTCTTCACTGCGGCGCCTTTGGGAAGGCCGTAGCTCTGGGTCTCGCTGCTTACATCAATAACGGATACACCGATATAGGGCTTTGAAATATAGCCTTTTTCAATAATAGACGTAATAATGCTCCGTACTTTGTTCATGGGGATTGCAAAGCCAATATTATCAATAGATGCTTCACTGCTGGAGGAACTGGAATATTTTGCGTTGGTGATGCCGATAACTTCCCCGTAGAGATTGAAAAGCGCACCGCCGGAGTTGCCGGAATTGATGGCGCAGTCGGTCTGCAGCAGGTTCATTGTCACACCGGAGGACATGGTGATCTGACGGTCCATGGCGCTGACTGCGCCGGATGTGAGGGAGAAAGTCAGCTCACCCAGAGGATTGCCGATGGCAACCACACTGTCACCCACATTCAAGTTATCGGAGTCACCCAAAATAACAGGCGAAAGATTCTGCGCATCGACTTTGAGAACAGCGATATCGTTGCTTTCGTCATAACCGATCAGCTTGGCGTCATAGGTTGTGCCGTTATAAAGGGAAACTGTTATGGCACTGGAGTCTTCGATAACATGGTGGTTTGTGATAATATATCCGTCATCACTGAGTATGAATCCGGATCCGGATGCGGCAGAGGTGGTCTGATAGCCCCAGAAATTGGTGGTGATGGAGGTGGTGATACCAACCGTAGAATTTACATTTTTGGCATAAACCTCTGCCGGGGTCATCAATCTGCCGGTATCGATCTGATTGATTTCGATTACGGTATTTTCCCGCAGACCTTCCAGCACATTGGATGTGTTGGAATTGGCCGAGTGGGGATCTTTTGTGGCGTTTGAGTGGCTAAAGAGTATGGAGCCTCCGGCACCGAATGCACCGCCCAGCAATGCGGCGCAGAGCGTCAGAGCTGCGATTTTTCCCGCAGTCCATTCTTTATGTGTTTTTCGGGGTTCCGGTGTATGCTGCCGGGGTGCATCATAATCCCATGGGAATTGATTGTCATTCTGATACTCATCCATAATAATCGCTCCTTTGAAATGATTTCTTGATAATAGTTTACCGCACAATACTAAATCAATGCTGAAATTATGCTGAACAGAATGTAAACAAATCACTGCAGCAGGCAGACAAGCGCTTTTTGCCCATTGGAGATTAAAAAATAGTAGCGTTTACGACATACAGGTGCTATAATAACTGCATGAAAATGAGGTTAACCTCTGAAACTAAAAGGAGATAATTATGGGACTGATCAAAGCGGCAATCGGCACACTGGGCGGTACACTGGCGGACCAGTGGAAGGAATTCTTTTATTGTGATGCACTTGACAAGGATGTTCTGGTTACGAAGGGTGTAAAGCGTGTGTCCGGACGCTCCTCCAATACCAAGGGCAGCGACAATATAATCAGCAACGGTTCCGGGATCGCAGTGGCTGACGGTCAGTGCATGATGATCGTTGAGCAGGGAAAGATCGTGGAAGTCTGCGCGGAGCCCGGCGAGTATACCTATGATACTTCCACAGAGCCCAGTATCTTTGCTGGCAGCCTGGGCAAGAGTATCGTGGATACCTTTAAGACTATCGGCAAGCGTTTTACATATGGCGGCGATACCGGCAAGGATCAGCGTGTCTACTATTTCAACACCAAGGAGCTGATCGACAATAAATTCGGCACACCCAATCCGGTACCTTTCCGAGTGGTGGACAGCAAGATCGGTCTGGATATTGATGTGTCCATCCGCTGCAGCGGTGTGTACTCCTATAAGATCGCGGACCCGCTGCTGTTCTATACCAATGTTTGCGGAAATGTAGCTCAGGATTACCGGCGTCAGGAACTGGAAACCCAACTGAAGACTGAATTTATCAGTGCCCTGCAGCCTGCCTTTGGAAAGCTGTCCGCTATGGAACTGCGGCCCAATGAGATCGTAAACCATAATACGGATCTTGAAAATGCCATGAATTCCATCCTGTCCGACAAGTGGGCGCAGCTGCGCGGCTTGAAGGTAGTCAGCGTGGCCCTTGGTTCCGTGACTCTGCCTGAGGAAGACGCAGAGATGATCAAGCAGGCGCAGCGCACTGCGATCATGCGCGATCCTACCATGGCTGCCGCAACGCTGGTAGGCGCACAGGCGGATGCCATGAAGGCAGCCGCGTCCAATGAAGCCGGCGCTGTGACCGGATTTATGGGCATGGGTATGGCCATGAATCAGGGCGGCGTGAATGCCCAGAACCTGTTTACCATGGGCCAGCAGGCCCCCAAAGCGGAGCAGAAGAAGGACGGCTGGAAGTGCGCCTGCGGCAACGTATCACAGGGGAATTTCTGCGAGGAATGCGGCGCGAAAAAGCCGGTAGCCGGCTGGACATGCAGCTGCGGCAGTATCAATAAGGGTAAGTTCTGCCCGGAATGCGGCGCTAAGAAACCTGCCGCCGAACCGCTGTATCGCTGCGATAAATGCGGTTGGGAGCCGGAAGATCCCAAGAACCCTCCCAAATTCTGCCCCGAGTGCGGTGACCGCTTTGATGTAAATGACGCTCGGTAAGCTGTGAGGTGGTGCCTATGGCAACATTACTGGAATATAAATGTCCTGCCTGCGGCGGTGCGTTAAGCTTTGACAGCGGCCTGCAGAAGGTCAAGTGTCCTTATTGCGATACAGAATTTGAAATGGAAGCGCTGAAGGAACTGGATGATGCACTGCGTCAGACAACGCAGGATAACATGTGTTGGCAGACTAAGCCGGATGCCCAGTGGCAGGAAGGGGAGCAGGAGAAGCTGCGCTCCTACATATGCAATTCCTGCGGCGGAGAGATCCTGTGCGATGAAAATACAGCCGCAGCAAGCTGTCCTTACTGCGATAATCCGGTAGTCATGGCGGGGAATGTGGCGGGCCAACTGCGCCCGGATCTGGTAATTCCCTTTCAATTGGATAAAAACGCGGCTAAAAAAGCGCTGACAAAGCATCTGTCCGGAAAGCCGCTGCTTCCGAAGATTTTTAAAAGTGAGAACCGGATCGAACAGATCAAGGGCGTTTATGTGCCGTTTTGGCTTTTCCAGGCGGATGCCGATGCGGATATCCGTTATCGGGCCACCCGGGTCCGTGTCTGGAGCGACAGCCGTTATAATTATACCCAGACCAGTCATTACAGTATCCGCAGAGCAGGCCAGCTGTCTTTTTCCGGTGTGCCGGTGGATGGTTCGGAGAAGATGGATAATGCCATGATGGAATCTATTGAGCCTTTTGATCTTTCTCAGGCTGTGGATTTTCAAACAGCATATCTTGCAGGATATTTAGCCGATAAATACGATGTTTCGGCAGACGACAGCATTCACAGGGCCAATGAACGGATAAAAAAGAGTACACAGGATACATTTGCGCAGACAGTCAACGGCTATGCCACGGTTACCCCGGTCAGCAGCTCTGTGCAGCTGAAGAACAGCAGCGTCAAATATGCACTGCTTCCTATGTGGATGCTGACCACCAACTATAAGGGAAAGCATTACGTATTTGCCATGAATGGCCAGACCGGTAAATTTGTGGGTGACTTGCCTATGGACAAAGCCGCTTTCTTTCGGTGGTGGGGAGGCCTGACAGCGGTCTTGGGCGCGCTTGTTTACGGTCTTAGCTGGCTGATCGGGCTGCTGTAGGAGGTGCGCTATGAAAAAATACATGATTTTCTTGTGCGCCTTACTGCTTTGCCTGCAGGTAACGGTATTTGCTCATGGGGCAAAGATTTATCTTGCAGATGAGGCACGGCTTTTGAATGATGGGGAAGCCGCGAAGCTGGAGGATCTGCTGGATCGGGCATCGAAAACGCTTAATATGGATATTGTTATTCACACCACAGATTCTTTGGGCGGAAAAAGTTCAATGACCTATACCGATGATTACTACGATAATCATGGCTACGGCGATGACGGCGTTATTCTGATGGTCTGCATGACGGAGCGTCAGTTGTGGATCAGTACTGCGGGAAGGTGCATCGATTCCATTGATGAGGATTGGTTGGCAGACCGGATTCTGTATGATTTGAGCTGCGGCTATTATTACGATGCTTTTACTGCGTTTCTGGATGGCTGCGAGTCGGCTATGGAAGGGGAAAATGCCCCTTGGGATGAGCCGCAGCCTGCAATCGGATTGATGGTATGCATTTTGATCGGTGCGGTTGTTGGACTGATCGTTGTGCTGGTGATGAAGGGGCAGTTAAAAACTGTTCGTTCCCAGTCCGGTGCCGACCATTATGTGCGCAATGGCAGTCTGGAATTGCGGCAATCTACGGATATGTTTCTGTACCAGAATACCACACGTACCGCCAAACCCCAGAATAACAGCCGCTCCGGCGGAGGCGGTTTTCATGTAAGCGCCTCCGGGCGCAGACACGGCGGCGGTGGCAGACGGTTCTGAAAGGATTCAGTATGGATAAAGAGCAAATAATACGCAATACAAAGCTGTTTCTGTTTGACATGGACGGAACCTTGTATCTGGGAAACCGGCTGTACGGCTTTACGATCGACCTGCTGGCCGCAATTGGCAATACCGGACGCAGATATCTGTTTATGACCAACAATTCCTCCAAAAGTGTTGCAGATTACATTAAAAAGCTGGAATCCATGGGGATCCGTGCTGTCAGGGAGGACTTTATCACATCCTCTCAAGCAACTGCATATTATCTGAAGAAGCATCATGCAGGCAAAAAGCTGTATGTTTGCGGTACCCGTTCGCTGGTAAAGGAACTGGAAACGGAAGGCTTTGCAGTGACCGATGAGCTGGATCAGGTAGAATGTGTGGTTATGGGCTTTGACACGGAGCTGACCTTTAAAAAGCTGGAAGATGTTAGCAAGCTTTTGCTTGGCAGAAAGGACATTCCCTATATTGCCACAAATCCGGATCTGGTCTGTCCAACGGAGTACGGCAGCGTGCCGGACTGCGGAAGCGTTTGCCAGATGATATACAACGCCACCGGAAGAAAGCCGGTGGTCATCGGCAAGCCCAGTGCGCTGATGCCGGAGCTGGCCATGGAGCGCACCGGGTACAGTAAAGAGGAAACTGCTGTGGTAGGAGACCGGATCTATACGGATATCAAATCCGGCCTGAATGCGGGTATCACCGGAATTCTGGTGATGAGCGGGGAAACTACACGGGAGATTCTGGAACGATCCCCGGAAAAGCCCCATCTTGTGCTGGATGACTGCGGAGAGATTTTGAAGATTTTGTCCGAAAATCAATGAATTTCTCCTGAATACGTGTAATTTGCAGAAAAATGTGAGTCAGCCTTGACAATGCTGTCAGTGCGTGGTATAATCCTTTAAACCGTTGAGGAAGAGTGAGTAAGTCTTATTCCGTTATTTTCAGAGAGCTGTGGGTGGTGGGATCACAGCATTAACCCTAAGACCCAATGGACTTCCGAGGGCGATCAGAACGGGATATTCCCCAGTATGTGAGACGCAGCAAGGCTCTGCGTAAACAAAGGCCGGTATGTGTTTGCATACATTGAGTGGGCGCGTTCGCGTCAAGCCGGGTGGCACCGCAGGAAATTTTATCCTGTCCCAGCTTCTTGTTCTGGGACAGGATTGTTTTTTTGTCCCGCAAAATCGGAAAGGAGACAGAATTATGGCTACGAAAAAAATCCCGTACAAAATCTATCTGGAAGAAAGCGAGATGCCCAAGGCGTGGTATAACCTGCGTGCAGATATGGTCAATAAGCCCGCGCCCCTTTTGAATCCCGAAACCCATAAGCCCATGGGCCCTGAGGAACTGGCAGGTGTTTTCTGCGATGAGCTGATCCGGCAGGAGCTGGACGATACCAATGCCTATTTCGAAATCCCCGAAGAGATCCGGGAGTTTTACAAGATGTACCGGCCCTCTCCGCTGGTGCGTGCTTACTGTCTGGAGGAAAAGCTGCAGACTCCCGCAAAGATCTATTATAAGTTTGAGGGTAACAACACCAGCGGCAGCCACAAGCTGAATTCCGCCATTGCACAGGCCTACTACGCTAAAAAACAGGGGCTGAAGGGTGTAACCACCGAGACCGGCGCCGGCCAGTGGGGAACTGCCCTTTCCATGGCCTGTTCCTACTTCGGCCTGGACTGCAAGGTTTACATGGTAAAGGTTTCCTACGAGCAGAAGCCTTTCCGCCGGGAAGTGATGCGCACCTATGGCGCCTCCGTAACACCTTCTCCCTCCATGGAAACGGAAGTGGGCAAAAAGATTTTGGCTGAGCATCCCGGTACCACCGGCAGTCTTGGCTGTGCCATTTCCGAAGCTGTGGAAAAGGCCACCACTACAGAAGGCTACCGCTATGTGCTGGGCAGCGTGCTGAATCAGGTCATGCTTCATCAGTCTGTGATCGGTCTTGAGACCATGGCAGCTATGGAAAAGTATGACATCAAGCCCGACATTATAATCGGCTGCGCCGGCGGCGGCTCCAATCTGGGTGGTCTGATCGCTCCCTTTATGGGCAAGAAGATCAAGGGCGAGCTGGATTGCCGTTTCATCGCGGTGGAACCCCTGTCCTGCCCCAGCTTCACCAGAGGCAAGTACGCCTACGATTACTGCGATACCGGCATGATTTGCCCGCTGGCTAAGATGTACACCCTTGGCAGTAGCTTCATCCCTGCGGCTGCCCACTCTGGCGGTCTGCGCTTTCACGGCATGAACTCCACACTGTCTCAGTTGTATGCTGACGGTTTGATGGAAGCGGTTTCCGTTCCCCAGACTGCTGTGTTTGAGGCTGCTGAGTACTTTGCCAGAGTGGAAGGCATTCTGCCTGCACCGGAAAGCTCCCATGCCATTAAGGTGGCCATTGATGAAGCAATCAAGTGTAAGGAAACAGGGGAGGAGAAGACCATCGTCTTCGGCCTGACCGGTACCGGATACTTTGATATGCTGGCATATGAGAAGTTCCATGACGGCAAGATGACCGACAGCGCACCGCTTGAAGAAGAGCTGGAAAAGAGCTTCCTGAAGCTGCCTGTTGTTGAATAATATCAAAAGACTAGAGGGTCTGTTGCAACCAATGTCATTAAGTTAGCAGTCATTGCGAACCGGCGTGCGCGCCGGTGTGGCAATCTCCTTCTTAAGATGGGGATTCCCAAGGGCGCTTACGCGCCCTTGGAATGACGGGTTTTCTTAACTTAATGACTTGCTGTTGCAGCAGACCCTGTTTTCATGGTTATGGGCTGTGATAAGGGCGCAGATTACAGAAAAAGTGCATCCCTTACAGGATGCACTTGCAGACTGTCGAAAAAGCAGATTTGTGTCCAGGCCCCCTCTGATGATGGGGCTGTCAGCGAAGCTGACTGGGGGAGAGATTTGTGCAAATAGCAAGTAAAATACATAAAATTTATGAGAAATCCGAACATTTTCTCTCCCTCAGTCGCCTGCGGCGCCAGCTCCCTCGTCAGAGGGAGCCTTGGGAACTCCCGCACCAGAAAGTATTTTGACAAGCTGAAAGTGCATCCCTTACAGGATGCACTTGTTCATATGATTGTCAAGCACTTGGGGTTATGCCGTTACTGAAATAGCATTACTTAATGGGAAAGCCTTTGGGTGCGCATTTATGCAGCGGAGACATTTCCGTCTTCGTCGCACATAAGGATCATGGTAAAAGAGTGATTAAAAATCAGCAGTTTTGTGATCTTGCCTTCCAGGGTGACGGTGCCGCCCAGGGAAGTAAAGGAATTCTGCTTGTAGCTGTATCCCTCGTAGGTGTCCGTCTGGATAACTTCTTTAGAAACTACATATACACCGACACCGTCGTAGCGGAAGGTTGCCTCAAAAACAATAACTCCCAACAGAGTATCTCCACTTTTTATGGTCAATCGTCTTTGTGCTTCTACTAGGGATGCTCGGCTTAATTTGTTTGCAAATATTTCATCAATAAATACTATGTCATTTTCTAATACAGTTTCTTCGTGATAGATCAAGTTAGATTGTTCAGTAGCAGCCGCGCAACAAAACACTTGAGTTAGAAGCACCATGCAGAGAAGAATAATCAATAACTTTTTCATGTGTAATATCCTCCTTGATATTATTCAATAGGGGGGGAAGCTTGTGTCTCTGTGATTGTAAAATCATTATAGTATTGTACAGGATTTGACTTCACAAAGCAAACATAGATTGTAAACAATATAATTGTTGCAATCAGAATAACTACTCCGATTCGCAGAAACAGCTTGTTCCTGCGGTATTGTGCCCGGTCGGCTTCGGTGGTGGACTCCATCAGCAGCTTTGCCATTTCCTCCGGCGGGCCAAAGGCTTCGTACAGGGCCTGCGCGTCGGGAGAGGGATTCTCCTCTGAAAATGCGTTCAGCGTAGCCCGGAACCCATCCAGCAGTTTTGCTTTTGTTGCGCTGCTGCAGTGCAGCGCTTTCTTTACAGAGCGCTCATATTTCTTTATACACTCAGTCATGCGATTCTCCTCTTTCCAGTATATTGGTGACTCCCTTAGTAAAGTGCCTATAGGTATCCAACAACCTTTGAAGATAATATCTACCGCTGTCTGTGATCTGTACATACTGGCGACGGCGTCCGTCTGGGGCTATGCGCTTGTCCGACTCCCGAATATAACCGGCGTGTTCCAGCCGATAGATGGCGGCGTAGGGAAAAGCAATCGATAAAATGCCGCCGCTTTGTTCATGGATCTGGGCTGTTAACTCCCCGATATAGGAGTCCTTCTGGGATAAGAGAAACAGCAGTATCAGTTCCGTCAGCGCTTTTTTAAGGTTTTCTTCCAACTGCAGAGGAGATGCGCTATCCTGCTCCGGTGGACACATACAGACCCTCCTTATATAAATATTCTATGCTCCATTTTATTCATTGAAGCTGGTGTTGTCAATGGGTTCCTGCTAAAAAATTTGCAAATTAAAAATATTTTTTCAAAAATGGTTATTTGTTAATGGGAAAAAGTTACCGGTAATTATTATGGGCGCGTAAAGGATATCAACACATAACAGTTAATACCAATGCCATTATGTTAGAGAAGAAGGTCATTCCGGCCAGTTCGGCTTGCCGGGTGGGATTTCCCATCTTGAGATGGAGACTGCCGCACCAGCGTGCGCGCCGGTCCGCAATGATGCTGCCACAGTAAAATGCCCCCGGAACCGCAGTTTCGGGGGCATATATTACATACCGGTGGTATCGTCCATTTTTTCGGGGATCCGCTTGGTCAGTTCCAGTCTGCGGCGCAGGAAATAGTCTGCAAAGTTCACATCAAATACAGGATGTGTCCATTCTTCGTTCCTGGCGATCAGATCGAACATCTGCTCCGCTGTTTCCAGGCACTCCTCTTTCTTATGCTGCTCCCACAGCTCGTACATGCGTACATAAAGCTTTGTATAGGCATGATGATGCTCGATGTACTTCCATTCCTGCGCGTATACATCGTCCTTGGCAGCGTTTTCCTGAATGGTGGGGAGGATATCCTCCAGTGCCTTGTAGACCTCTTCGTAATTGGTGAAGAAGGGGCCATTTGCGTATGCCAGAGAACCGAAGTTGCCGCGTGTACTCATCAGCGCATTTTCAGAGATTACAGACAGATACTTGCGCAGCTTCAGGCCATCGGGGCCGAAAGCCTTCAGGTAATATTCATCGGCAACGGCATCGTAGTCGCAGTCTCTGTTCCAGAGGGTGGCAGCCATCACATGCTGGGGCAGGTTGGTGGGGAAAGCCGCCCGCTGAACCTGACAGCTGATCAGACCGTCAATGCCTACCTGATGCATGGTACGCATATCATTGTATGCTAACTTTGCAATCCGTTCGTGACCCGGATCGTTCAGGTAGCCAAAGATCAGGTGGTAGTCATAGACGTAGATATGACCGGTATAGGTCTTCTGCCACTCACGCAGGTAAGCAACATTATCGGCCAGCCTGGAGGGATATGTGTTCCGGTTACGCTTAAATTCGGTCATTTCACCGGGATCCTCCAAGCATTCGCCGTAATAGTTGCCAAAAGTACGGGTAATAGGGGCGTACATCGCCACAAAACGGTCGGGATTATGCAGTTTCTCGGTCAAAGGTGCCCAAAGCTTATCTCGGGAAATGACAAAGGTGATTTTGGTGGCAAGGCCGGCTTCAGTAAGCTTTTCGTCAAGCTCGTTCAAGATCATTACGATCCAATCAGACGGAAGCTTTTTAACGCATTCCTCACATTCGCAGTGGTTATGGAGATTATCGCCATCCCATACATGCAGGATATCAATGTGTGGATTCTCCCTTGCGTATTCAACCACACAGTCCACAATCTTTGACCGGGCAACAGGGTTGGAATAGCAAAGCTGGGTATCCATGGGGGAATTGTTCTTCAGACCCCGGACACCGTCGATCATAGCAAGGTACGGCTTGGCCTCCTCCGGCACCACATGCACCTTTTCCCGGTACCAGCCGGAGGTGTTCATGCCAAAAGGCTTTGCTGTCCAGCCGTGGCCTACCTTGTGATAACGAAGCTTCCGCTTTGCTATCTCCTGCTCAATCTTCAGAACCATTGCACCCATAAGTTCTTCGGTCAACAGGGGTTCTGCATCAATATAGGTGTTTCTCGAATGCGTAGACCAATTTTCAAAGAAAGTGGCGGGCAGGAAGAACTGAATAAAATATTCGTTCATACCAATCTTGGGCATGTAGTCAATTATGTCAATTACGTGCTGGTATGCAATAGCACCTTCCATGCAGACGCCGCGGTAGCGGCTGCTGGCTGCTTCAAAGCAGGAAACACAGACATTCTCCAAAGGCTGTCTGGCAACGCGGAAGCCTTCGTCACCGGGGCGGACCCAGTCACAGCCCAGCTCTTTCAGGAAGCGGTACGCAGCAATCAAGACACTGCGCTCGTTGGAACCGGTAATATAGCCCTTGCCGTTTTCTACGGAAATGGCGATGGCATCGTCCATTTCGGGATCGTCAACAGCGGGAACAGCAGCCTGCAGATCCTCGTGGATACCGACCCAGATCACATTATAGGCGGCATTGATGGGCTTGTCAGCCATGACCACCTCTACCATGACTTCCCGGTCAATGGCTTTTACATAACGCCTCAGTTCCTCGACCGCGTAATTAACAGTGTCGCTATTGCCGATCTGACCGAAGCAAAGTTTACGAAAACGCATAATTGCACCCTCCCATATTATGGTGATTTTATTATAAATGATAGGCACAGTAAAGGCAATGTACATAGTTTAGAAAAAATACAAAATATTCTACCTGTTTTACAAATAATGAGATATGAAAGCAAATATTGTTATCCGGTGCATGAGTATGAATTTTATGGGCATACTGCTTCCAAGAGGTGGTAAAAATGGTAAAGGGTATATCCAGACAGGTGATCGTAGTACATGCACCGGAACCAAAATTGTTTGAGCAGGCGATCTTTATTTTAAACAACGATGCGGTTGGGCAGGAGGGAATCACAGATGAGCTGCTTCTAAAGGAAGCAAACAGACTGATCCATACATCCCCGGCCCGCAGTAAGCGGAATTTGCTGTTCTACGGACCTGCCTGGGCCGCAGCCGGTGCTGCACTGACCGGGGCAGTCTGGCTCTTAAGTGTGCTGATCGGGTAAGAATAAGGGTCTGTTGCAAAATAAGCAACAGACCCTTTAGTGCTATTTGTTGGCGCAATGGGAAACGATCAGATCAATGAAGTCTCGGACGTACTGGGGCCGCCAGGCATCCTGATAGTACACAAGATACAGCGTATTGAAGTGACTGTAGCCTTCCAGCGTGAAGGCCAGCAAGGGATCATCCGGATCCGCGCTGATGGCAGGCAGTGTGTCCAAAAACATTTCCGTGCAGTACGCAGCTGCATCTATGGTAGCGGCCAGATGTAGCATTAGCTCGGTATCATTGGTTGTCAGTTGAAAGTCGATCTTCTCGCCGTGCAGCTCCAGATACTCCAAAAGCTGCAGGCCGGGAAGATTAGAGTTATGCTGTGCCATAATATAGGGGATTTTCGAAATATCACCGGGACGCATTCCTGATGCAAAACGCTCTTGATTGCTTTCAAAATTGGGGATGAATTTTGCAAATACTGAGCGTCTAGCGACGATGTACATGCCCTCCTGACAAAGTGCAATACGCTCGCAGCCGCTGTCCAAGGGTGCGTTGACACCGATATACATGTCCACAAGACCGTTGCGCAGCTTGATCTGAGAATCCCGCACATTATTTCCCAGTACTTCAATTTGAACATTTGGATGCATTGCGTAATAGTCAGGAAGGACAGGGGAGAGCAGCATTTTTAATCTGGACTGGGCTGCGGCAATTCGGATCTTTCCGTGGACAGCACCTGTTTGCAGCTCCAGATCGTTCTCAAGGCGGGATTCCAATGCGTGGATTCTGCGAACAGTAGCAAGCATTTCCTCGCCTGCAGGAGTCAGCGTCAGCCGGGGGCGGCGGATAAACAGGGTGACCCGATAGCGTTCCTCCAGCTTCTGAATATGCCTGGAAAGACACTGCTGCGAAATATAGAGCCGCTTGGCGGCCCGGCTGATGTTCATTTCCTCAGCCACTGTCAGAAAATATTTCAGTGCAACGTCCATTATGTACCTCCCACAAGTATAGGGTTGTGGTTATTGTACATGAAGTTGTTAAAAATAGCAAGCAGATCCAAACAGAAAGCAATATAACCCTGTGCAGATAACAATATTCTGCTGGACAATGCTGAAAAGTGTTGCTATACTACACAAAAGTGGTAGTTCTGTCATATTGCGCAAGCACTAATCGTACAGGAGAACATGATCGGTATATTCCGATAGTCCGATCGGGTAGATAAAGCCTGAAGCTGTAATAGCGGCTTTGGATTGGGCCTTTCCATCGCGCAACACATAATGGACCTGCTCCACGGAAAGCTCTGACCCACAGGAGGTAATTATAAATATGAAGGTTATTACTGCTATCAAGCAGAGGATTGTGGATTTGCAAGCCTTTCGCACTGCGCTGTTTTCTATAATATATTGGGCTTGTACGCTTGTTTATTTTGAACTGCTGCTCCATTTTGCTGCGTTTGGGACTCCGGATAGCCGGGCGGCTTATGCGATGGGCTTTAGTCTGGCGTTTGCCTGCGGAATCGGGGCGGTAATGTTATGTTTGCCCCAAAAGCTTCGCTTTGGCGGAACGGTTGCCGTGGTGGCCTTTTTGATCCTGCTCTATGGCAGTCAGATGGTCTATACATTTGTATTCGGAACACTATATTCGGTTGCTCTGGCAGGACAGGGCGGCGCGGCGATTACCTCCTTCTGGAAAGAAACCCTGCTGACCATGTGGGAGCATCTGCCCTGGCTTTTGGCGCTGCTGCTGCCGCTGGTGCCGGTCTGCCTTTTTAAACGGCTTGGTACAGGAAAGCGCTGTGCCTCTAACGGATTTTGGAATAGTATTCTTCTGTTGTTGGCTTTGGTGGTACATATTGCAACTGTCCAGTGCTTGACCCTGGAGGGGACGGGCTATTTCAGCGCCTATTATTTCTATAAAAGCGATACAACCACCACGGAGCAGGCGGTATCCCGGTTTGGCCTGCTCACTGCCTTCCGTCTTGACCTGTTTGATTCCGGGGAAACGGTTTCCACAGACCAAGGTGGGGATCCTTACTATGTACCCCAGCAAACCACACCTGCCACAAAAGAAACAAACCCTGTAGAATCGGAAACCCAGCCAGAAGAGGAGAAGATCCGTTATAATATTCTGGACATAGACTTTGACGCGCTGAGTCAGCTCACGGAGGATAAGACCCTTCTGGCGCTCAATGAATACTGCAAAAGTCTAGCCGGAACAAAACAGAACGAATATACCGGTATGCTCAGCGACTATAATCTGATCGTCCTGTGCGCGGAGAGCTTTGCGACCGGTGCCATCGATCCGGAGCTGACGCCCACACTGTACCGGATGGCCAACGAGGGTATCATTTTTACAAATTACTACAACACCTATCCCAGCAACACCACCGACGGTGAATATACTCTGTGTATGGGCCTGTATCCCGATTCCTCCCGGGGAAAATCACAGTCCAGCTTTTATGCGTCCCGGGACAGCTATCTGCCCTACTGTCTGGGAAATGTGTTCAGCCAGCAGCTGGATATTCAGGCCTATGGGTATCATAACTATCTGGGCAGTTACTACGGCCGTGAGGAAAGCCATACCAATATGGGCTATGAAATGAAGTTTGCCAACGCCGGTATGTCTTTCACCTCCTCGTGGCCTGCGTCTGATCTGGAAATGATGGAGCAGTCAGTGGATGACTACATTCGTGCAGATGAACAGTTTCACGCCTATTATATGACGTTCTCCGGCCACTACAAATACGATACTACTTCAAATTTCATAGCGAAAAGAAACTGGAAGCAGGTAGAGGATCTGGATATGAGTTCGGAGGCCCGATGCTATCTGAGCTGTCACATTGAACTGGATAAGGCACTGGCGTATTTGATGCAGCGGCTGGAAGAGGAAGGGATCGCGGATAAAACAGCCATCGTTTTAGCCGGAGACCATTTCCCCTACGGCCTTACGGATTACCAGTATTCTGAGCTGGTTGGCTATAAAATCGACGAGTTTTCCAAATATAAGTCCTCGCTGCTCTTCTGGGTCGGCGGACTGGAGGAAAATATTGTGGTGGATGAGTATTGCTGCAATGCGGATATATTGCCCACAATTTTGAATCTGTGGGGATTATCCTATGATTCCAGAATGTTGGCGGGAACGGATGTTTTTTCTGATGGAGAGCATGTTGCCATTTTGAATGATATGAGCTTTTATACCGACAAGGTGTGGATGAATGCAAGTACCGGAGAGATCCGCTATTTGACAGATGAGAGTCAGCTGCCTGAAAACTATATAGAAAATATGATAAAGCTTGTTCAAACGAAATTCTCGGTGTCTAAAGATATTCTGAATTCCGCATACTACAATTTTGTTTTTGAACAGGGAGGCGTTACAGTCAACAGAAACACCTGGTACACAGAAACAGAGGGCGGCCAGACGGAGGAAACGACCGGGGCGGAGGAGTGATACTTTTCACTTGCGTGTAACGGTTTATAGCCATCGAAAAGGAATGACTGCTTACGAATATACAAATATGTACAAAACAGAAGAGATCGCACACATTATGCGTGCGATCTCTTTTTGTATAAGAATACCACCGGCTGCTTATTTGACTATTATTGAAAAAGACATAGGCTGTTGATATAATCGCGAAAATCTCCCTGCGCATGGGGGCGGTTCCTTACTGCATTATCGCCTATTGTCTTTATTTGCTAAATCGCCGTAGACCGGGGTTGCCAAACCAAAGCCACCGGAAACGGTGAGAATCTGACCGGTAGTATAGGCGGATGCGTCACTGGCAAAGTAACATACCGCTTCTGCGATCTCCTCCGGCAGGCCCATACGGCCCAAGGGAATATGCTTCATAAACAGATTCCGAAAATCATCAGACAGGTGCTTTTCCACCGCTTCTGTAGCGGTCATACCGGGAAGAACAGCGTTGCACCGGATATGGTGTTTTGCCTCCTGCACAGCAATCAGCTTGGTCAGATAGTTAATGGCCGCTTTACTGGTACCGTAGGCAACCTGGGAAATATCCGGTACAAGACCACCCACAGAGGAGATGTTGATGATGCTGCCGCCACCGCGCTCTGCCATGTGCTTGACCGCAGCCCGACTTGCCATAAAGACGCTCCTCAAGTTCAGATTGACTGTGTCCAAGAAAACTTGTGGGTCTGTATTGGCAAAATCCAAATCCTTACCGGGGTTGGATGTGCCGAAATTATTGACCAGCACATCAATATGACCGGCCTCCCGAACCACATCCTCCACCATAGAAGTAAAGGTTTCCGGTTTGGTGGCATCGTTGTATACGCATTTCACATTATCCAAGGTGTTTGCGATTTCCTGCGCCCGTTCTATATCCCGGGCGGCCATATAAACCTGAGCGCCTTCCTGTGCGCATTTTTTCACGATGGCAAGGCCAATTCCACGAGTGGAGGCGGTTACCAGAACGACTTTATCTTGTAATCTCATGTTAGGACTCCTTTATTACTTTTCGTTTTGGCAGAAAGCCAACCGCCACGATTCCCAAAATTACGCACAATATCTCCGCAATCGCTAAAAAGTGAATGGACGCAACAGCAGCAGCAGGCTCAGCTGTGCCTGCTGCAATTCTGCCTGTTATCTGGTTGGTGAATAAGGGAACAAACACGGCTACACCGAACGGTGCTGCTAAATCCCGGAACAGACCGTAGGTTCCTGTTCCTGCGCCTGCCGCCTGGGGTGACAATCCCGACAGGACGACTTTCATAAAGATAGTGCCGTTGCCGCCCAGACCGAAGCCAAGAACGCCGAGAGATGCCATCAGTAAGAATACAGATGTGATTTCAGTAAATAGAAGTAAGATACCGCACCCGATGCCAGTCAGCAAAAAAGAGCCAATCAGAATTCTTTTAGGCTCAAATTTATCTGCCAACGGTCCCAAAACGATAGCTCCCAAAGACATACCCACATACATCACGGAAATGGCATAACCGGAAATGGCGGTATTGTTTGGTTGAGTGTAATTCACGAACACTATGGTATTTGTCATGTTGGCCTGCATCAATCCCTGGGTGAGAAACAATGCAAGGATACTCAGAATAAACGCGCTTCTTTTTATAAAATTGCCAGAAAGGATCGGATGGGCGCTTTTCTGCTCCACGAAAACGAGTCCCACCAGACTGCCGATGGCGAGGACTAGCACAATGAGAAACGGCGTAGATGTCCAGCCGAAGTTTTGACCCAAAGAGGGAACACACAGCAGCAAACTAAAGAAGATCAAGATCAGAACAGCGCCTGAGATATCAAAGTCCTGCAGCGGATTTCTTGTGGAGACTTGTTTGCGGGAAGTGAGGACACAGCCGGTAAAAATACCGGCACAAATAGCAACGCATACCCACAGCATAGTCCGCCATCCGTAAGAGGAAACAATCAGACCGCCAATGGTTGGCCCAATGATTACGGATGCACTGGAAAGGAGCATATACAAAGAAAAGCCTTTTGCAATTTTGTCTTGTGGGAATTCCGTTGCAATATAAGCAAGAATCACTGGCCCCATTGCCGCTGTACCGATACCTACGATAAACCGGGAAAGAAGCATAAACACAAGAGAGTTTGCCAAGGCGGACAGTATATTCCCCAAAGTGAACACTGCAATACCCAAAAGCAAAGTTTTTCTGCGTCCAATCACATCCCCAACCTTGCCGAGGATCGGCGCACAGGCGGCAGTGGACATAGCCTGAGCGAGGGCAGTCCAGGTGGTGTTATTATAGGCAATGCCAATGTCCTGCACGAAAGCCGGTCCTAAAACAGTGGAAAAGCCTCCAACCAAACCGATCAACAAGGCAGCTAGTGCGTATGGAATAAATCCGCGTTTATATGCCATCTTTTCACATCCTTTTGGAAATAGTATGTCCAGACTTTTATGCATTATTGCGTTTTGTTTGGACACACTTTCTTGTAGGAGGGATCGAATATGAAACAGAAATTTTTGATTTGCCGACATTGCGGCAACATCGTTGCTGTAATTCGGGATAAAGGCGTTCCCATCTACTGCTGCGGCGAGGAAATGCAGGAGCTGATTCCGGGCACCACAGAAGCATCCGGTGAAAAACATATTCCGGTATATGAGATGGAGGGAAATACTGTCCATGTAACCGTTGGCTCTGTAGAGCATCCTATGACGGAGGAGCACTATATCGAGTGGGTGTGCCTGGAAACGGAACACGGTATTCAGTATGCCCATTTAGACCCGGACGACAAGCCAAAGGTGAAGTTCTCTATTTGCGACGGAGACGAAGTCCGGGCGGTATACGCATTTTGTAATCAACACGATTTATGGAGGAAGTAAGTATGTCTATGATCAACAAGGAAATATGCGATTTCCGCACCTATGCCTATCACGAAAATGATTTCAAGTTTGTAAGCAAGGAAGATATTCTTGGCAAGTGGAGCGTCTTTTTCTTCTATCCCGCTGACTTCACTTTTGTGTGTCCTACGGAGCTGGAAGACTTGGCGGACAAGTATGAGCAGTTCCGTGCCATTGGCTGTGAGGTCTATTCTGTGTCTACCGATACCCATTTTGTCCACAAGGCATGGCACGATGCATCCGAGCGGATTAAGAAGATCAACTATCCTATGCTGGCTGACCCCACCCATAGCATTTCCAAAGATTTTGAGGTACTGATCGAGGCAGACGGCCTTGCGGAGCGCGGCACTTTTATCATCAATCCCGAAGGTAAGATCGTGGGCTATGAGGTGACTGCCGGTAATGTGGGCAGGAATGCTGAGGAACTGCTGCGCAAAGTACAGGCCTGCCAGTTTGTCCACGCCCATGGTGATCAGGTTTGTCCCGCTAACTGGAAACCCGGTGCCGAAACCCTGAAGCCCAGTTTGGACTTGGTAGGACAACTCTAATGGAAAACTTGTATGATGTGGTGATTGTCGGCGGCGGCCCTGCGGGGCTGACCGCCGCGCTATACCTTGCCCGGGCAATGTACCGAGTTCTGGTGCTGGAAAAGGAGCAATTTGGCGGTCAGATTTCCATTACCCACGAGGTGGTCAACTATCCCGGTATTGCTAAGACCGGCGGCAAAGCATTGACCGATACCATCCAGCAGCAGGCAGAAAGCTTTGGTGCGGAATTCATGCTTGCGGAGGCTACAGCCTTTGATCTTAATGGGAATATCAAGACGGTACACACCAATAAGGGGGATTACCGCTGCTTTGGTATCTTGCTGGCAACCGGCGCTCACCCGAGAACCGTGGGCTTCAAGGGTGAGGAAGAACACAAAGGGCGGGGCGTTGCCTACTGTGCTACCTGCGATGGGGAGTTCTTTACCGGAAAAGAAATTTTTGTTGTTGGCGGTGGCTATGCGGCAGCCGAGGAAAGCGTATTTCTGACGAAATTTGCCCGGCATGTGACCATTCTGGTTCGTAAAGACAATTTCTCTTGCGCCGCGTCTGTAGCGGATCAGGCGAAGAACCATGAGAAGATCACGGTATTGACCAATACCGTGATGGAGGAAGTATCCGGCGAGAATGGCCTGACCTACGCCCGGTATAAAAATACCGCCACAGGAGAGGTGACGGAATATAAGAGTGAGGAACCCTTCGGTGTCTTTGTCTTTGCCGGGTATGCCCCCGCCACGGAAACGGTCAAGGGTGTCGTGGAACTGAATGAGCAGGGGTACATTGTTACCGACGCATCTCAGAAGACCAGCGCAGAAGGTGTTTATGCGGCGGGAGATGTGTGTATCAAGCCTTTGCGCCAGGTGGTGACAGCTACCAGTGATGGTGCATTGGCAGCAACAGAACTGGAAAAGTTCGTGGCCGCATTACACCGAAAGACAGGCCTGCGTGCTGAGACACCTTCTGTAAAGCAGAGAGAAGCAACTGTAACAGTCGATACCCATGAATCTGAGGACTCTGACGAATTGTTCACAGCCCAAATGCGGCAGCAGCTAGATGCTGTATTCGCCCGAATGGAGAGACCGCTTCTGCTAAAACTATATCTGGATGGCCGTCCGGTTTCTGGTGAACTGGAGCAGTTCATCACAGCCCTTACCGCACTATCTGATAAGTTGGCAATAGATGTAGTTGATAGACAAGCAGATGTAGCATTTGCACCCTGCGTAGAAGTTTGCATGGCAGACGGTACACCAACAGGTCTCGCTTTCCACGGTGTACCCAGCGGTCATGAGTTTACTTCCTTTGTGCTGGGCCTATATAATGCTGCAGGCCCGGGACAGGCTATGGATGAAGCTACCCGGGAACAGATTGCAGCTATTACAAACAAAACAGATATGAAAATCCTGGTTACGCTGTCGTGTACGATGTGTCCGGATCTTGTAGTTGCTGCCCAGCGGATTGCAGCAGCTAATCCAAATGTTACTGCGCACGTATATGACATCCGCCATTTTGAGAATCTTAAGAACCAATACAATGTGATGAGTGTGCCATGTATGGTGCTGAACAACCAGAGTGTGTTTTTTGGCAAGAAAAATATTCAACAGATTTTGTTGTTGCTTAAGTGAGAGCTGTATTGTCTGCTTGATTGCCCCTACAGAATATACAGTAATTTAATCGAAAATATCGAGGCATCAATTCTGTTCCAGAAAGTTAAAGAATTGCAGATTGAAGTATTGAACAGAATACAAATGTATCTTTAGAATTGAAACATTCTTGCATTTTCTATCCCAGAATCATTTGGGAAAAGGAGTTAAATTAACTTTTTCGAATATCTGTGCTATAATTGCAATAAAGGCAAGATTAAGCACTCAGGCTACCGTTTCGGTGGAAGAGCGCCCACCGTTTGACACTGCTTAAGTGACAGGGGAACGGTACGGACTAGCGAAGGAGAAAGTAGCGGTCCTTAATCGTTGAAGGTCTTCGAATCGATTGCCGGGAGAGCCGGCTGCGCCAAAGTGATGTTTGCAAATGTGCAGACAAAGCTTGCAGCCGAACTCCCGGTCCTTGTTTTTAGTAAAAGTATTTTGGCACAACTGCGTAAATGCATTGGCAGGTTATTGCCGATGACAACCGGGATCGGCTGTGATGGGATAGAATTACATAGAACACAGCGGCCCTGTTAGACACTGAAATATATGGATTTATACTATTTTGCACGGGGATGCCTTCAAACGATACATATATATCTAATTCATGTGAATATGAGGATTTCCGCAGAAGGTTCTATCAAGACCTGCTTGGGGCTGAAAAATACTGATACCGAATCTAATATCCGAAAGGTGTGGATCCCGGCAACTCTTGGCAAGCTGCTGCGCGCCAGGAAGGAGAGGAAGGACAAGGCAAAGGCTTACTTAGGGGATGCCTACTACGATTACAATCTTGTACTCACTCTTGATAACGGTCGTCCCTGTGAAGACCGCGTAATCGGCAATGCCTTTAACCGACTGAAAAGGAAAGATGACCTTCCAGATGTGGTTTTCCACTCTCTCAGGCACTCCAGCACGACTTATAAGCTGAAGCTGAACCACGGAGACATTAAAGCAACGCAAGGCGATACGGGCCACGCACAGCCTGATATGGTAACTGAGGTTTATGCTCATATCCTGGATGAGGACAGCAAGGTCGATGCTCAGCGCTTTGAGGCAGGCTTCTATGCAAGAGCCGATCTGTGTGGGTTGGAGCAGTCCTTCCGCACGCAACCCGTGCAATAACCGGGGATGGATATCGTCCAGCTGCTAGTTCAGCTGCAGCAAAATCCGGCACTGTTGACCCTTCTGAATGGACTTGCGAATACGAATGTGTCCGGATAATTCCAAACCGTTCAAAACCGTCTGTTAGCAAAAATGCGATTTTGTTAGCAAGAATCTTAAAAAGTGTTCGAATCCATTTGGCAGCCTGCAAGAGCTGGGGCTGCCAAATGGACAAGAGACAACAATTTAATAACGGGACAAATAATTAGAAAAATGCCGTGATTTACGGCTAAATCACGGCATTTGGCACCCCCGGCGAGACTCGGACTCACTACCTTGCGCTTAGGAGAAACGATTATCCCGTTTTTCTAATAATAATCGTTCCAAATGGTATCAGATAGTACAAAAACCGGGGCGAATTCCAAACTTTTTAATCCAGGTCGTGTTAGCAGATATCAGCCATTTCATATAGTCCAAAACAGTCCTGTTAGCAAATTGTTAGCAAAAAACATAAAATCCTCGACCGTCGCCAAATGCAAAACGCGACCTCATAAAGCAGCTCTTGTACACTACAGGAGCTGCTATTTTTATATCACGCGAAAGGAGAAAATGCAATGAAATGTTTACGAAAGTATAAGTGGGTCAAATTGCCCCGAAAAGAGATGCCGGGATTAAAAGGACGGCTGGGTTACTGGCTGAAGCTTGCTGAGAGCGCAGCCTTCCGTAAGGGTATTGGCACCTACTGCGGCCACAAGAACCCTGTAGAACCCGGAATGTGGGCCGGTGGCATCGTGGGCGTAAAAGCCATTCTGGGCGTTAGAAGCCGTGCTAAAGCCTTTCAGATACTGGATCATCTGCAGGCTCTGGGATACCTGACCTATACACTGGATCCTGAGACCAAGCTGCTAACTTACCAAATCACCGATTGGGTGATGGAGTGTACCGGCGAGGAGTGCATAGACGGTGCTGTATACGCCACGCCCGGTTACGGGTTTCTTTGCATGCCCAGAGATATCACCGAGCGTCTTGCTGAACAAGGTTACAAGTTCGATGTGGCAGATGCCTGGTTGGATCTGTGGTGCCACACCGTGTTCCGTGATTATGGAAATGCATTTTCTTTCCTTTCGCCTGTGGTCCAGTATGGCAAGTATGGCTCTATGCTGACCCTGGAGACCCTGGGTAAGCGCTGGGGCTGGGAGAAGACCAAGGTGTGGCGTTTCTTTAGAGACTATGCGACTTGTTTCCAGCTCTACCGTTTGCCTAATTCCTATGGCTGTGTGATCTACAGCCGGTTTTATCCTACCTGCGATGAGATCAAGATGCCTGAGGAAGAAGCCGTTATGAGTATTTTCCGCGAAATACTTATTCGTGCCAAAAATACGCATACCGAGGGTACACGCAATGAAAAAGGCAACCGCTACACCGCGTGGAAGAGCCGTCGTGTGATTACGGCACTGGAGGAGCGTGAGCAAAACCAGTATGGGGAAACTGCGTCTGCCCAGAATGAGTCTGGAATTAGCGTTGCACTTTCTGCCCTATATAACGCGCGCGTAATTTTCTCTTGTAGGAACTGTAAGCATTGTAGGAACTGTATTAATGCCTGCTGTAGTAATTATAAGAGAGAACCCAGTTTTGATTTGGAGATAACATACCCATTTGCAGGTACAAACCGATTTTTTGACTTAGACTGGAGGAATCAGAATGACGGAGAAATCGTATTTTCGTTTGCAACTGGATAGCACCATCCGGGAGACTGAGAAGCTACTGAAGATGCTGCGTACCATTGGCGAGAGCCGGGATCTGGAAAATGCCCTACAGCTGTCTGTTACAGCAGCGAAGGTCTCAGAAGGTGTTGCCCTAAAGACCAGAGCTCTACCTGCTCATACAGGTCATCCACAGGCTGAAAGGATGGTTCAGGAGGCGATTGCTGAGTCCGTTCCGGTAGAGATCAGACTCACAGAAGAAGGCTGGTTTTATCTGCGT
>JAZNPV010000088.1:0-43244 GCA_045589835.1 Faecousia sp. | reverse complement strand
ATTTATCCGTACTTGAGGATAAATGGGTTGCACTTTTTTGTTTGCGAGAGAACCACAAAACAGTAAGGGAGGGATGCAAGTGACACCGGAAGAAAAGAAGGCCTGGGCGGAGGACCTTCTGCGACAAAAGTTTGCGGAGCTTGGAAGGTTCCCCACAAAAAAAGACTTCGACAGTGCCTCTTGCGCCCAGATCAAGGCATACCTTGGTCCGTGGCCCCGTGCATTGGAGTCTGCCGGGCTGAAGCAGCCCAAGGAAAAGAAAGTAAGCGAATCGCAATAAGAAAGGACGAACTGAAATGCGAATGACCAAGAAACTACTTAGTATGATCCTTGCCGTCGTTATGGTATTGGGTCTGCTGCCCGCAACCGCCTTTGCAACGGGTGAAGATGTGGTGTACATCTCTGTCAGCTATGATGACAAATTTACAGACGATAAAAATGGCAACCCTATAGCTTTTGTCCCCGTATCCTTTGACACCCTGGCCGGTGTCGATTTGAATGACTACAACCTGAGTGAATATCTGTATGATGAAGATGAGGATGGTACTCCCGAAATCACTGCGCTGCAGCTGATCATCTACGCCCACGAAGAACTGTATGGCGGTGATTTCAGTGAGGTGACCTTCACCGGTGCCCCCGGAAGCTCCTACTTCCAAGGCGGATTATTTGGTCGCGACGAAAACCTAAACTACTATCTGAACGGTCAGTATCCTCTGGCACGGGGTGGTTGGGGTGCTACCTCCGATCAGATCGTGCTGGAAGCAGGCGACTTTATTAATCTTGCAGGCTTCACCAGCTGGGATTTCTATCAGGACACCGGTTACGGTTTTCACTTCTTTGCGGATGAGAATGGTGATATTGTCCACAGCTATACCGGCGAAGTCGGCACTGCTCTTGATGTGAAGCTGATCAAGGGTACTAAGGATTATGAGTATAATTCTGTATTCTTTGATGTTCCGGATTACACCGTCCACTATGGTACTGCGCTGTATGAAGAAACCGGCACTGTGACCACTGACAGTAGCGCCAGTGCATCGATTACCTTCCCCTCTGCCGGCACTTGGTATCTTTGGGCAGATGGTGGCTATGGCAATGAGTATCCCGATTCTATCGTTTCCGCACCGGGCTATGCTAAGGTAACTGTGACAGCCGCAGAAGCTCCTGAACAGCCCCGCGAGGCCCAGAGTGTTACCACTCAATTGAATGCAACAATGGCAAAGCTGGCCTCTACCGTAACCGCCCCCGCCTTTGGTACTGATGCAGGCGAGTGGACAGTGCTGAGCCTTGCCCGTGGTGGTTACTATGCCAAGGATAATGCCTACTTTACCGATTACTATGATCGCATTGTAGAAACAGTCAACACCACTGCCGCTTCCGTCAACATGAGTGGTGCTCTGCACAAGAACAAGTCCACCGAGAACTCCCGTCTAATCGTGGCTCTGTCTGCTATCGGCAAGGACGCAACCTCTGTGGGCAATTGGGATCTGGTGGAGGCTTACAGCGCCAACGGCTTTAACTGGATCAAGAAGCAGGGCTTTAACGGCACCATTTGGGCGCTGATCGCTCTGGATTCCAACAACTACGCAACCACGGATAGCACCATCCGTCAGCAGTGTGTTGATTCCATCCTGTCCCTGCAGCACGATGACGGCGGCTGGTCTTTGATGGCAAACAAAACTTACGCATCAGACCCTGATGTAACCGGCATGGCCCTGACCGCTCTGTACCCCTATCGTAACCAGCCGGAGGTTGCTGCCACAGCAGAGGAAGCCTTTGCATGCCTGTCTGCCATGCAGCACGACAACGGCACCTTTGCTTCCGGCGGCAGCGAATGCGCCGAAAGTTGTGCATGGGTCATTGTTGCCACCACAACTTGGGGCATTAACCCCGATACTGACAGCCGCTTTATTAAAAACGGCAAGTCTGTTGTGGACGGATTGCTTGCCCACTATTTGTCCGATTCCGCAACCTTCCAGCATGCCGTTGGCGCAGGGTCCAATGCTATGGCAACCGACCAGTCCTGCTATGCACTGGTTGCTTATGACCGCTTCATTAACGGCAAGAAAGCACTTTATGATTATTCCGATGTGACCTTTGAGGAAAACACCGTTGTCGCTGGAAAGCTTACAGCAACCCTGGGTCTTCCTGCGCAGATCACTGACGATGTAGGCAAGACTTTCAACGCTGTTATCACCCTCGACCAGTGGGATAACACCGCTGGCTATAAGCTCATTGATTGTATTCTGAGTGTTCCTGAAGGACTTAGTGTTACCGGCGTGACTGCCGGCAGCCGTTTGAATGGTGGCGAGGTCAGCTACCATCTGGATGAGGACGGCAAGTTGCGTGTGGTGTATTTTGATGCAAACGAACACAGTGATCTTACTGTTATTAGCAACACAGAGGGCAATTCCTTCCCCGCACAGTTCTTCACCGTTACCTTCCAAGTGGATGCTGCAAATGTGGGCGAGAAGAAAAATATTGCTATCTCCGGTATGTCTGTGAAGCTTACCTCCGATTCTAGTGATGAAAGCGCAATGGTAAAAGTTGACACAACTACTGCTGCGGGTAATATTGAAGTTGTAAAGGGTATCTCCTACAGTGCGATCTGTCTGTATACCGGTGACGATATTGATCTGATACCTGCCACCAAGAAGGCTGTTGCTGTGTCCGTGGTTGGCATCGAGAACGCTACCAAACTGACCTACAACGACGGTACCAACCAGTATGTCTTTAAATACAGCGAAGAGATCTCAGTAAAAACCGAAATCGCCACTTACGTGGCATTGGTGGATGCATCCATCGCTATGGAACAGTTCGTGAACAAACTGAACTTCACATTTACTGAGGATGCAGCAACCAACATTAAGTTTGGTGATACCAACGGTGACGGTGTGGTAAATGCGCAGGACGCTTTGAATGCGGTGGATGCATGGTTGCGTAAGGGCGATGCTCCTACCGATGATCAGATCCTCACATTGAACGTAAATGGCGATACTCGCTTCAACACCTTCGATGCTTTGGGCATCGTGGAGAAGTTTGTAGACGGCAGCGACTTCGGTGTTGTTACCAAAGCCGCAACCATCACTACCAATCAGTAATCATTCTTTGGGTGGGAGATACACTCTCCCACCCAACCTTTGCAAGGGAGTGTTTCTATGAAGCAGTTTATTAAAAAAAGATGGCCGTGGATCGTCGGTGCCTGTGTCTTGATAGCTGCAGTTATATTGCTGCTGGTACAGTGCAGTAGTGATCCTGTTTCGGGCGAACCAACCTTGATTGTGGAAACACCTCAAAAACTCTCCGCATCCCAGACAAAAGAGTTCACCCTGGATGTGACTATTTCGGCTTTGGGTGATACTAACTATCCTGCAATGAGTATGAGCATCGCCTTTGATTCCTCCAGACTGGAGTTCCTGGGTGTGGAAGAAGGAAATATTTTTATTCTGAGCGATGAGAATAGCACAGGTCAAAAACTCCCAGACTGGAGCTGCAATGTGCAAAACAGTAACGACACCGGCCTTATTAACATCATGTATTTGGATATGACCGGCGGCAAAAACGCGTTTACTAAGGAATTACTGGCAGACGACCACAATGTTGTTCTTCGCCTCAAATTTCGGCTCCGGGGTAGCGTACGTCCCGGTGATGTTCTTGATTTAATTTTGGAAGATGCGGTATTCGCTGCTTCTGACGAACCCCAAAGTCTGGCCATGACGACAGATACCTTGAAAGTGAAAAATGGCAGGCTTGTGATTGGAGAATAATGATGAAGAAAATACTGAGCCTTTTATTGGTTTTTACTATAATGCTTTCTCTTTGTGCCTGCCAAGGAAATTTCGGCAGCGTGGATCTGAAGGATTCCATTGCTATTCCCGATGATGGCATTATCAAAGAGAGTGTCATAAAGCAAATTAAAAACGAGAATGCTATCGGTGTCTTTGCCGGAAAATCCGGCGACATTCAGTATGAATGGACTATCTTTGGCAGCGATATCGAAGACACTAAGGAAATTAACCTGCAGGCACAAATCAGTAAGACAGCAGACGGTGCTGTTACGGTGGTACTGGCACAGACGGATGCATTTGGCTTTTCCGGATTGCTGTCCATCCATTTGGAAGAAAAATGGGAAGAGGACAGTGCAGCAGCTTATCAAAACGATCAGCCGGTAGCATCAGTTTCTTTGACTGGCAGCAAAGACAATACGATTTTGAATTGCATCTTGGACGGAACACTGCAGGAGTTTACCATCAAAGCCGATGTACTTCCAGAGGAAGAAGAGACTACCGAAGGCGTAGAGCCTCCTACGGAAGAGACTACAATTCCTACAACTGGCAATGATGACTACCTGTCCAGACCGGGTAGCAACGATGATAAGGTTTATACGGATGGTAAAGATAAATACCTCACTGATCCTATCCCGGAAGGCAAACCCCAGCCTGTGGAGCCAGAAGATCAGGATGTGGATAAAGCTAAAACCTATACCTGTACCTTCTCCATTGAGTGTTCCACCATTCTGAATAATTTGGATATGCTTGATCCTGAAAAGCTGGAAATGGTTCCCTCCGGTGGCGTGATTCTAAAAAAGACCACTGTTACTTTCTACGAGGGTGAATCTGTATTTGATGTTCTTCAGCGTCTGTGCAAAGAGAAGGGTATCCATATGGAATCTTCCTGGACACCTATTTACAACAGCGCCTACATTGAAGGTATCCACAATTTGTATGAATTTGATTGCGGCGAACTCTCCGGCTGGATGTACCGGGTCAATGGCTGGTATCCCAACTACGGCTGTTCCCGTTATCAGCTCAAGGATGGCGATGTGGTGGAATGGCGGTACACCTGTGATCTGGGCCACGATGTGGGTAGAGGTATGAGTTAAATGGGCAGAGACGGCTTTCGAAAATATCACCCACTGGTAAATTTCTTGTATTTTGCCTTGGTGATCGGTTTTTCCATGGCGCTGAATCATCCTTTGGCGCAAGGAATCTCTCTGGTCTGCGCAGCTGCTTATGCTGTGCAGGCCGAGGGAAAGAAAGCGGTGTTGTTCACATTGAAATGGTGTCTACCGATTATGCTGCTGACGGCATTTATGAATCCCGCTTTCAGCCATGAGGGTATTACCATTCTGCTGTATTTTCCCACAGGAAATCCGCTGACCTTGGAGAGTATTCTCTATGGTCTGTCTGCGGGTGTGATGATTGCTACTGTGATGCTTTGGTTTGTGAATTTTAATCGGGTGATTACCTCCGATAAGTTTATCTTCCTCTTTGGTCGCATCATCCCGGCAATGTCTTTGGTTTTGAGTATGACACTGCGGTTTATCCCCAAGTTCAAAGCGCAGATGGATTCGGTGGTGGATGCCCAGCGGAGCATTGGCAGAGATATTTCGGAAGGTAGCCTTTGGCACCGCACAAAAATCGCTATTACGGTGCTATCTATCATGGTCACCTGGGCTCTGGAAAATGCCATTGAGACCGCTGACAGCATGAAAAGCCGGGGTTACGGATTAAAAGGCCGCACCGCCTTTTCCATCTACCGTTTCGATGACCGGGATAAGATGGCGCTGCTTTATTTGGGGTTCTGTGGATTCTATCTGTTATCGGGAATGATCGTATCTGCTTTCGGTTTCCGGTATTTCCCCAGCATCCGGTATATTGGCTTAAACTCCGTGACCCTTTCTTTTCAGTTTGTTTATTTGATTCTGTGTTTGATGCCCGTGGTGCTGAACTGGGCAGAGGAGAGAAAATGGAAAGCTATTCATTCAAAAATGTAGATTTTACATACCCGGAGGGCGAGAAAAAGGCACTCCGCAATATCTCTTTCACTGTTCAGCAAGGTGAGTTTGTGATCCTCTGCGGCCCCTCCGGCTGCGGTAAATCCACCCTTCTGCGGCACTTGAAATCCTGTTTAACGCCCCACGGTTTATTCTCCGGCGAGATTCGGTATCAAGGTACACTGCTATCGGAACTGGCCCAACGGGAGCAGGCACAGCAAATTGGCTATGTGCTGCAATCCCCAGAAAACCAAGTTGTTACTGACAAGGTATGGCACGAGCTGGCCTTTGGCTTGGAAAGCTTGGGTTACGATACCCCCACTATTCGCCGCCGTGTGGCTGAGATTGCCGCCTTTTTCGGGATTGAGAATTGGTTTTACAAGAATGTCACCGAGTTATCCGGTGGTCAGAAGCAACTGCTGAGCCTTGCATCGGTGATGGCAATGCAGCCGGGTGTGCTGGTGCTGGATGAGCCTACCGCACAGCTTGACCCCATCGCTGCCGCTGATTTCCTGGCATTGCTGGGAAAGATCAACCGGGAACTGGGTACGACGATTATTCTGACCGAGCATCGTTTGGAGGAAGCCTTCCCATTTGCTACCCGCGTTATCGTCATGGATGAGGGCACTATTATCTGTGATGATAAGCCGGAACATGTAGGCTTGCAACTCAAGGACAAGGGCAGCGGAATGTTTCTGGCTATGCCCACCGCTATGCGGGTTTGGGCAGCAGTAGCAACGAAACTTAGCTGTCCTATGACCGTCCGTGACGGCAGTAATTTCCTTTCTCAGCAAGTAGAGGAACAAGCGCTCTTGCCCTTGGCAGAAAAAGAACCTCCGGTGTACCCAGAGGATGTGACTTTAGAATGTGATGACCTTTGGTTTCGCTATGAAAAGGACCGCCCCGATGTAGTGAAAGGCTTTTCTTTGAAGCTTCATAAGGGTGAGTTCTATGCCATCCTGGGTGGCAATGGTGCCGGTAAATCCACCACGCTGAAGGTGATTTCCGGCCTGCGCTCTGCCTATCGTGGCGATGTTCGTCTGCAAGGCAAGCTGGGTCATCTTCCGCAGAATCCCCAAACCCTATTCGTAAAACGCACTGTCCGGGAGGATTTGTACGAAGTGTTCCGGGGCGAGAAAACTCCCAAGGAAAAGCAAGATGCAGAGGTTGCCCGAATCACGGAACTTTGCGGTCTGCGGGAATTTTTGGATAGGCATCCTTACGACATTTCCGGTGGTGAGCAACAACGCACCGCCTTGGCAAAGGTACTTCTAACTGCACCAGACATTCTCTTGCTGGACGAGCCCACCAAAGGCTTTGACGCGGAGTTCAAGGTGACCTTTGCATTGATCCTCCGCAGATTGGTTGCCGCAGGCACCACCATTCTGATGGTGAGCCATGATGTGCCATTCTGCGCAGAGTATGCCCACAAGTGCGGTCTGTTCTTTGATGGCAGCATCGTGGCAGAGGGTACACC
Organism: Faecousia sp.; assembly: GCA_045589835.1. GTDB lineage: Bacteria > Bacillota > Clostridia > Oscillospirales > Oscillospiraceae > Faecousia. Next base: position 35,994 of record JAZNPV010000088.1, on the reverse strand, counting down.
CCGTGAGTTCTTCTCCGGCAACAGCTTCTATACCACCCCGGCTAACCGCATGGCACGACATTTGATTCCCAAGGCTGTAACCGTAGCTGACATCATTGACTGCTGCGGTGGAGAATTGCCCGCCGAGCCGGAAATTCCTGAAACAACAGTTTTACCCGAACCCAAGGAAACAGCGGTAAATTTCAAGCCCAAGCCGCTGCCCCTATGGAGAAAACTCCTTGCTGGTGTATCCCTGGCGATTGCAATGCTCGTGTTTTTCTATGCCACCAGTATCACAGATTTGTCTGCGCTCATTGGCAAAGAAGGAATCAGTGCCACCGGAGAACAGCAGCTTTCGCTGTATCTGGTGCTGTTCGCTGCACTGGGTGTGTTTATTGCCGCCATTGGTCGTAGAAGCGTGCCCTCTGCTATGCTTCAAATTCCTGCCCAGCAGAGAAAACTCAGCAAGCGCACGATTGTTGCCGCTGTGCTGATTGTGCTGTGTATTCCACTCACCATCTTTGCCGGTGTGATGTATCTGGGCAATCAGCATTATAACGCAACCGCTATGCTGGTGCTGATTGAATGTATGGTGCCTTTCTTCCTGGTGTTTGAAAGCCGCAAACCCAAGGCAAGAGAACTGGTAACCATAGCCGTTCTGTGCGCTATCGGTATCGCAGGTCGGTCTGCCTTCTTTATGCTGCCCCAGTTCAAGCCAGTGCTGGCATTGGTCATCATCTCCGGTGTGGCCTTCGGCGGTGAGACTGGCTTCCTTGTGGGCGCTGTGACCATGATGGTATCCAATGTTCTGTTCTCCCAAGGCCCCTGGATGCCCTGGCAGATGTTCAGTATGGGTATCATTGGATTCCTGGCAGGTGTGCTGTTCCGCAAAGGTCTGCTCCGCCGCAGCCGTGGTAGCCTTGCCACCTTTGGAGCATTCGCGGCAGTGATCATTTACGGCGGCATTATGAACCCCGCCGCTGCGCTGATGTACAATTCCCAAACGCTTAACTGGGAAATGCTGAAAGCCTACTATGTGTCCGGCCTTCCCATGGATCTGATCCACGCAGCTGCCACAGTAATCTTCATCCTCATTGCCGCCGAACCCATGCTGGAAAAACTAGACCGCATCAAAGTCAAATACGGCTTAGTTGAATGATACCGAACATTTACATTTCTATAATGCAAGAATCCTCCGGTACACCGGAGGATTCTTGCATTATTTGCTTGCTTCGTATACACCAGTACAGAATCACGATGATTAACAAATTATACTGGTTGGGCTTGAGATAGTTTCTTCGCCCATTCCTTATTCCAGAATCTAGTAAATAATCCTTTGTGTACACGATTTGAATCCCATAGTCTTTGGTAGATGCTTTCTTTCAGTTCGGCACTGTCCACTAATTTGATATTCTGGGGTTTACAGATCAACCGTTGGAAAGCGATACTATCTTTTTCTTCCTTAAATTTCGTGAACTCATTTAAATACCGCTTCTTTAATTCCAGGGTGGTCTTATCAGAGAGCATATAGGTAAAGAACCGTTCAGTTTGCGGAACCTTGAACATGGGAATAATGTGTGTCTCTTTCAGTTGACTGTAATCCGCCAGTTGCTGAAGTTTTTCTAAGAAATCCCAATGATCTGACATAATATCAAATACAGCTTCAATTTCAGCATAAGCCTCAATATAGGATGAGAATTCTATTCTGGAATCCATAACCATTCGCTTTTCTCTCAAAATGTTTCCAACAATAAACTCGACAGGCCATCCTTTCTCAAGAAGGGTTTCGCACAGCCCTTCAGACAAAGGTGCCACCAAGTAATTGCTTTCTATCCAGTTCAATGTGGTCGCAGATATCTCGTCCAATTCTGCGATTAATGCGCAGTAACTATCCTTTGCAGTCGCATCTTGAGAAATACTACTCTCGACTTCCGGAATGAGGCAGCCGAAATGTCTTATGAAATCTATTGCATCTTCATAATCAGTAATGTTGTAATGACCACTAAAGGATGCATATATTTGAGATCTTTGTTCATAAGAAAGCCGATCTGTGGAAAACCGGTTGAATTCAAAATTATCAATTATTGATTTGATCGTTGAGACATCATCTATGCAATTTATGTTTACATCCGCTTTGAACAAATATTCAAACAGGTATACAAGATCTTCTGCTGAATATTCCCGAGCATAAATAACCTTTAGCAGTGCAGATACATTTTCCTCATTAATTGCTTCTGTGTTGATATGGTAAATTGCATTAGAGGTGTGCTGAAACATTTTGTACTCATCTACAGTTATTAATGGAAAGTCTTCGTAGAACAAGTCATACAAACGCAATGCCTTGATCTTCAAACAATGCTTTCTAAAGATAACTACTATTTCAGAATCAATCTCATTGATCCTTTTGCAAGCTTCTATGGCCTTAATTCCATACCCTAAGAATTTATCCATCTGATGTAGGTTGCTGTTTTTTACATAGTACAAAATTGGAGTAAAGAACATTGCGTGCTCCATCATATAAATAACGATATTTTCATTGATGAACGCACTAAACCCCAACTGATCTAACAACTCTAGATAGCCGCGTGACAACTCAACTGGATCAAACTTGTTAATATACTCGGCAATTTCTTTGTGAGAAATATTTGCAGAACATACAACAGAAAACATTTCTTCATCGAGATGCCTGTTAATTTTAAGAAATGCCAAAATGTTATGACCCATTTCCTGAGCAGTGGCAATCCCCATAAAAGCCTTCATAACGTCAACTGCTTTGTCCCAAACACCTTCATGGAAAATTGTTTGGGAAGAATTAATCGCAGCACACAGATATTCACGTTGATCAGCTTCAATAGCTTCTGTGCTAATTAGAGGAATGTAAATATCGGGATCCCCTATAGCATCAAGTTCTGCTTTTGTAATTTGTGGCATACCTTCAATGCCATCAAATAGATTCTTAAAAAGCAAAACATTCTTACCGAATGCCTTAATGATATCTAAGCGCTTTTGAATAATTGTCTCTGGACCATCAATTGCTGCTACTTTTTCAATGCATCGGTTTATGAAATCATTATAATTCTCTCCCCGTATGCCTGCAATCTTTGTCCAATACCCAGATAGATCCTTTTGAGGATTCTTAACATCTATGACTCTTTTTGAGAAGACTGTGAAAGCTTTATCAATTGATACCTCGACCGCCTGGTTAAGGAGCGTTCCATTTTCAATAACTATTGGTGGAAAGACCTCTAGCGGCATAAGGGTTTTTGCGATAGTCTCATTCTCCCCAGTAATATATGCCATCCTAACGTATTCGTCCAAATCAGTTGGGATTGAATATTGCCTAGGGAATAATAAGCGATTGCATATTTCGCGTTCTTCTGTAGTCTTTATATGACTGTCTTTTGGGTAGGTGTAGAAGTACATTCTAAAGTCATCTTTAAAAATTTTCTCCATAACCATTCCGCAGAGCGTCGTTATAAACTCTTCTGTATATACCTCTTTGCCAAAGCAAGACGAGAATTTTTGGGAAAGTTTACTAGTATCTTCTTCTATTGTTGCGTCATTTACAATAGTATAACTTGCTTGGATAAATTTCGCGAAAGACTCTTCATTTTTTATCAAGCGGTAATATTCATTAGGATACTGACTTTCAAGATAAGCCACCGCTGCGCATGCCTCAAAGTTTGCTGCAGAATTATTTTCGTGTGATTTATTCTTAAGGGAAACCATAATCGCGACGGCATGATTCAATCTGTCCTTTAAATCCCGCAGAGTCAGGTTTGTGCCGTGCTTAATCCACCTAAAGGAATAGGGTAACGATTTTTCGATTTTCTTCTCAATCAACTCTTCCAGGGCCTTTTTCTTTTCTGGTGCACTCTTAATTAATCTTAATAGTATTGAATCATAATCATCAAAGTGTATCGGTTTTAGGAAAAGTGTAGTGTCAAACACCTTAGGATACACCAAAGACATATCTGTTGTAGCTACACCAACTTCTGACGGCGAATTGCCATGATTATCATTATTAATCAGTTCTGACTCGGGTTTTACTGAAACGATAAATACAATTCTGTCTTTGTTTTTAGTGATGGAGTCCTGGAAACGGTACAATTCCTTCAAAAAAGCAATAATAATTCTTTTGTCATTTATCCGGTCTAAATCATCTATAAAAACTAATCGTTTTTTCTTCTTGCATACCGGAGTTAGTTTTTCTGCAATAATTCTATATGTATCAAATACATCGTTGATTTCTACTTCTCTTCGAGATGGCATCTTCCAATGGGAAAAGACTATACTTAAGTTAACTAACCCCCATAGCAGAGAGGCAATTGCCAACACAAGAAACCACGGTGATAACGCCTTGATAAATGGAATCACTACTTTGATCCACTCAAGCCACTTCGGCAGTTGCGCCATAACGCCTGTACCGGAAACCGTGGCCATCATATGTAATCCAAACAGTAATCCAGCAATAAGCGCAAAAAGCCAAAAACGCCATGGATTACTAGACGCAAAGGAAATATTACCATAGTTCTTACTTAGTAACTTATTGATATAGCTGCTAAATGTTGAACCTTTTCCGTTTGCAAGTTGGGACAAAAAAGACCTTGTAAGATTGGACACTCCTGCAGTATCATCTTTCAAATTTGCCTGCGTTAGGCTATCCCACATATTAATCTTAATTGGATTAGGATTCCCCTTCTTCACAAAGCTATTGCAGAGCAGTTCAGTCATACTCGACTTTCCTGTGCCATAATCAGCAATAACACCGATCATTGTTGCTCCACCATCAATTGCATCCTGCAGAGTCTTAACCTGTGCATCAAAGCCAATAACATCATGCTCAGAATCTTTAACAGGATTATTCACAAAGACGATTGGGGAATACTGTTTCTTTTTCGCAGTTGCGTTTTGAGTCTCGGTTTTATTCTCAGTCGTCATTACAATTCACCTACCTACGTCGGATCTTGTCTTTTTTTATTCTTATTATACCATAGGTAAGTGATAGTGCAAGGAAATTTCTTCCAATTCCTGTGTTATTGGAAATATCGGTGATTTGGCAACTATTAGAATAACGTATGAATTGTAAATTGTTTTTGTACCTGCTATGGGCGATATTTTCCCTTATTTTTTCCCTTACGGGGATGATAAACTGTGGTTAAAGGCGGTTTAAAGTGGTAGATGAATGTTCGGAATTGGCTGGTATTTACTAGTAAACAGTTAACTTTGGTTAAAGAAAGTAAATGTCCAGCCAAATTCAAATCCCTCTCACTCCGCCAAAAAACCCACTGACAAAAGTTAGTTGTCAGTGGGTTTTTGCTGCTATTTAGATCTATTATAGGCCGGAAAGTGTTCTGAACGATAGAACGCGAATAGGCTGTATCTTTTATTGTACCCTTATCAGGTTGTGACACGTTTTATATATTGCTCCATCCGGGCCGCGCTAGCCTCTTTCATCTGCTCCGTAATATGCCTGTATACATCGCGTGTAGATGACGCAGTTGCGTGGCTGAGGTTACCCGGCACAGTTTTATATTGTTTCCAGATCGGATATCTGCAACAATGTATTATACCATACAAGCGGTCTTTCCGCAACGGCTCAGTGCTTGCTCAGGTAGTCAACCACCGCTTCCGGGAGGATGCGATGGTTACGTCCTGCCAGGACACTATGAATTGTTCCGGAACGGACCAACTCACATGTGGTATTATGGTTCAAACGAATCAAGGCAACCTATTTGCATTAATTTTATAACACCACGTCAATCAAATTGCCATTGCGTACCAGCTTTGTGCCGTACTCTGCACTAAGGCTTTGTAGTGTCTCCAGCACTTCTTGGATCACGGCATCACACGCATCGTGGGGCAGACCCTTTACGGACTTGTCCTCGTGGTAGAAACCCAGTTCCACTGGCTTAATTGTGATTTTCTTTACTGTATTGCCTTTAAATTCCAGAAGGGGCATCAAACCCTTGTAGTTCTTAAACTCCGTCTCCAGACCACGCTTGCCGCCGTCGGAACGGATATACATGGCCTCCTGGGCGCTGAGGCTGCGGTCGATGCCGTAGCGGTCGTGGTAATCCGGCGGGAATTGCTTGGGCTTTTCACTCTGGAAAATGAAATTGGCGATGGAGTAAAAAATGGGCTTTCCCCTATACAGTTCAATGCCCTTGATCTGGTGGGTACCGCTGCCTACAACGGCACAAGCACCCCAGTCAATACACTTGCGGGCAAATTCCTCAATGAAGTAATCCGATTCTTCGTCCTGTTCTCCTTTGATTTCGTGGGAGTGGAAACATACCACCACATATGCTGCCCCTTTCTTTGCGGTCTCGATGGCAAGGCACATCCGCTCCATATCTTGAGGATGGGGCGCAGAAACCTTGCCCTCTACCTCGCTGAGCTTAAATTCCACCGTGCCCAAATTGAAGATGCCGGGCTTGGATACGGTGTAGCCGCCCCGCTTAGAGTTATTGATACGGCCATTGATGTGGGTGGCATCTGCAATTTCCTCCAGCGCCTTCATATGCTCTGTATTTACAAGGAAAGTTTCACTGTGACGCAGCATATTCAGGCCCGGACGAGCGGGAATCACATGGCCGGGGTCGCCAGCGCGGGCAGCATCGTCACAGGTCGAGGTAATGCTCAACACCGCAACCTTGCCCTCCTTAGTATCCACCATCGCCGGAGCAGTTGCTTCCGCAAGGCTCATACCTGCACCGCACACAGGCATATTCTTGCTTCTAAGTGCTTCCAATGTGCTTTCCACACCGCCGTAGGAATAGTCCATGGTATGGTTGTTAGCAAAGCCGAAGCAATTGAAGCCATACTTTAGAATATCGTCCAGTACTTTAGGCTCTGCGGTCAGCCACAGACCGCCGCAGTATGTGGACGCAAAGCGGTCATAGTTGGACAGAACCATCTCCATATTATTGATCCGCACATCCGCCTGGGTGATATAGTCCCGGACGGACGCAAGACCATCATAGCTTACAGGCATTCTTTCCATCAGAATGGAGTCGCCGGTAATACAAATTTTCAAAGATCAAATCCTCCCATATTGTCCAGTACAAATTGCACGAAAACACGGCTGCCGATTTCCAGTGCATCTTCATCCAGCATAAAATCGTTGTTATGGGGCAAGGTCGTGCAGCCTTTTTCTGTGTTACGGGTACCCAGCCGAAGGAATGCGCTGGGCTTCTCGGCTGCATAGAAGGAAAAATCTTCGGAACTGAGTTTTTTTGGCATAGTTACGATGTTGTTATTGCCGACGATATTTCTGGCAGATGCCAACACCCGGTCGGAAACTACCTTGTGATTTACAAGGGGCAATGCCTTGGTATCCTCATGGAATGCAAAGGCACCGCCCCGCCGGGCTGCTGCATTTTCTGCCACGGTGCGAATGTTATCCACAATGAACTTTTCCACATTCGTATCGTAGGTGCGCAAGGATACCTTGATCTGAGCGTAATCGGGAATCACATTGTCTGTGCTGCCGGCGGAAAGCATACCAACAGAGCATACATATTGCTCAAAGGGGTTCATCTGAGTGGCTTTCATCTGTATAATTCCGTTGTAGGTTTCGACCGCCATAGCCAACGCGTCCACACCGGACTGGGGCAGGGATGCGTGAGCGGACTTTCCAAAGAACTCAATGTGTAGAGGGTGAGAGGCTGCCATACACACTCCGGGGCAAATGCCCACAGTACCCGCATCCAGCCAGTTTTCAATGTGCATACCCACAAAAACATCCGCAATGTGGGTAATGCCGTCACGAACCAGCAGCTTTGCACCGCTGAGTTCGCCCTCCTCACAGGACTGGAATACCAAAACTACCTTACAGGTCAGTTCTTTCTCCACACTTTTCAGTGCCTTCGCTGTACCTAGCAGCATAGCTGTGTGGGCATCGTGTCCGCAGGCGTGCATAATGCCCGGATGTTTGGAGGCGTAAGGAAGTCCGGTTTTTTCCGTCAGCGGCAGCGCATCCGTATCTGCCCGCAAGGCGATAGAAAAGCCTTTGCTTTCCGGATTTAAAAATGCGATGATGCTGCTTTTGCCGTATTCCTCGGTGTAGGGAATATCCATTTTTTCCAACTCCCGGCGAATCAGCGCAAGAGTTTTCGTCAATTCAAATTCCAGCTCCGGGTACATATGCAACTCCCGGCGCACAGACAAGATGTATTCCTTATCTACCGAACAGATCACTTTTGCAATATCCATATGCCACCTCAAATCTCAAAGGTGAAGTTTACCAGCGGAGCGTGCTGCTGGGCGCCGTATACATCCCGCTCTCCCAGTGCACCGGAGGGTAGAGGACGGACGATTGTTGCCTTAATTGCCTTGGCATTGGGAAAATAGACGATGCTGATCACGTCCATTTCCGGAATCTGATACAGTCCGGCGATCATCTTTTTGTTAATGACATCTGCTGCCTTCAGCTTTTCGAACATTTCTTTGTCCTTTAGCAGCACGTCAAGTGTCAATTCAAAAGGACCGGCATTTTTGGAACGGATCACATTGGCAATATCCTTCAAACAGACTTTCATCCTTCTACCTCCTCATAAACCGTTTTGAAAAGACTGCGGGGATCTTCACTGTGCAACAGCGCATAAATGCTGAAAACATAAATCTCGCCCACTTTAATATCAGAAGGTGAGAAGGGGAACGCCAGATTTCCCGCTGTGGCTATCCGTCCGGGATAACCGTAATGTAGCAGCGTTGAACGGGCAACGGAGCAGGCTGCCGCGGAATGCTCTTGGGTATCTGCCACCACATCGATCACAATGCCGATTTCGTGGGATGTGACCTGCGCGTTGGGTTCCAATTGGCCCATAACACCGTTCTTGCCATAGACAATAAAGTCAAGGTTATAGTCAAAATTTGCGGAGAGATTGTCTGCTGTCCGCTTTTTGAGACTTTCCAAAATATCGTCAATCTGAGAAATGAAAATGGGATCCCGGTTGCCGCAAATGGAGATTGTACGGAAACCTGCCACTTTAGCGCCCTCCAGTTTGACGGATGGAATTGCTTCGGGCACAAATTTCGAACCGGTGACCCGGACCCTACGTTCGCTGTCAGCGGTGAATACGCATTCGGAAAGATTCAGGTGACCACCAGGACCGGGAAGGATATAGGGATTGGTCTTTTCGTAAAGGGTATGGGCAGAGACGGAGGTAGGCGTGCACTGCCGGTCCGGATTCAATGGCTCTACGCAAAAGTAGTCATCTCCCAAATAACCCATAATGCAGTCCGATGCACTACCGGGAGTAGCACAGATGGCAGCGCATTCCAAAATCTTGCCTAGGTGCAACGCCAGCGCCTTGTCGTAACCCAAGCGGATTGCCGGTGCGGCAAAGGCGGCAGGATCATAGCAGCGACCGCAGATCACAACCTGGGCACCGGCATCCAGCGCGTCGATAATCGGCTCGATGCCCATTTGGGCAACGATGTGGGTGCTGTCCAGAATGTCCTGCACCGTAACTTCCGGGGCAGGATCCAGTTTTTCAATGTTCCCCGCATGGAGCTGTTGGATCAGCGTATCTTTCTTAAATTCCGAGGAAATAACGGCCATTCTAAAGGAGAGGTGTTCCTCCTTTGCGATTTGCCGGATAATGTCCACTTCCCGGGCCACATGCACATCTGCGCCGCAGCCGCCGGCAGTTCCAATTACCAGAGGGATATTCAGCTCACAAGCTGCCTTCAGCATGAGGGTCATATCCCGCTTGACCGCGGTGGCATTGGTAAAGGGAATTCCACTTCCCAGATAGTAAGGACCGGGGTCGGTCGAGCCGCCATCACAGGCAATGAGGTCGGGTTTTTGTGCCACACCTGCTAAAAAGGATGCTTCCGGGAATCCGTAACCTACGATTCCGCTGGGGGATAAAATTTTCAATTCTTTCATAACCATCACCTGTTAATACAGTTTTGTGTATTCGAAGTCTGCGCCGATGCCCAGCTTCTCCAGAGCTTTTTCACGGGCTTCGTCTACCTCGTGTTCGTGATTTTTGTAAAGATTGTTTCCGTAGCAGTCAATATCCACTACGAAGGGACCCAGTTTGTTGATGGTCATATGCCAGGTTGCCTCAATGGTGCCTAATTCGTCGAACAGCTCCACATCAGTGATATTGATGTTCTGCACCCAGAAATTAGGACTTACGCACTGGGGAGATACATGGACGCACTTTTTCTTCTGCATCATAGCCATAGTTTCCTCACCCATGGTGGTTTTGCCGATGATCATGCGAAGACCCCATTCGTCAACTGCCCGAGCGCCCCATTTTTCAAAACGGATACTGGAAGTGGGCATAAAGGAAACCAGCTTAAAGCCACTGTCCTCGCGTAGGACGATAGGGCCAACATGGATCAGAAGATCTCTCTGCTTTCCGGCTTCTGGCAGAGGATGATTTTCGTCCAGCACCCAACGGTGCAAACGGGAACGGCAGGTGAAGGCATCGCCGGTAATATAGACCACATCGCCCAGCTTAAGCTGAGTCACATCCTCCTCACTTAGAGGCGTTTTCAGATAATATGTAGCCATTATTTTACCTCCCATCAAACCAATCCGGGCTGGTCATCTCTTCAATTGTGCCATCAGCACAAGCGCGGAAACTGCCGCGGCGAGCAACCATGCAGTTGCTGCTGATGGCCACACAGATGCCTGCAATATGGGTATATGCATATTCTACATTGACACCAAGCACGGAGGTGTCGCCGCCGATTCCCATAATGCCTACGCCCAGGCTGTTCAGTGCCTCATAAAGATCTTCCTCAATCTTGCGGAACTGAGGATCGGGATTGTGAGAACCCACGATGCGCAGGCAGGCTGCCTCCTTGGCAAGGTTGGCAGCAATATTTGCCGTGCCACCGATACCAATACCCAGCACATTAGGTGGACAGATGCCGCCGGAACGGGTAGCTTCTACAAAGGAATCAATCACAAACTTCTCAATACCCTTGATGCCGTCAGCAAAGGCCACCACTCTGTGGCGGGTCCCGCCAAAGCACTCGCTACCGCCGCCCTTTGCCACATATGTAACCTCCAGGTCTGCGCCAGGCACAAACTGATATGTAAAATTCGGTACATTTTCACCAATGTTGTCACCGGGGTCATAACCGGTAAGAGGATGCTTCATGGTAGCCCGCAGGAAACCTTCCTTGGTAGCCCGACGCACTGCATGGCGGGTCGCCTCCTCCAGTGCCATCATGCCGCCCTCCAGCTGACATTCATTGCCAATCTTAAAATAGAAGATAGGCCAGCCAGTATCCGGGCAGGCGGGATTGCCCAGCTTAGCCGAAAGCCGGATGCTGTCCAGAGTCTTTTGAAGACCTTCCTTTGCAGCAGAGCGGCTTTCCTTTCCGATGGCTTTCTCAAAGGCTGCAGCCACATCCGGGGAGATGATGGTAGAGCCTTTCTTGATGGCATTAAAAATTGCCGCTTGATAAGTTTCTTTTAAAATCAAGGTATATCCCCTCCTTTTATCTCAATTATAGCTTTTTACTGCAAATTCGTACTTGCATTTTTTCTATATTAGATTGCAATTTGTCCGATTTAATGCAATAATATAGATAATACGCAAAAACACAGAAAGGGTGATTTCCTATGGCAGACTTGATCACGCTGGAACAGTTCCAGGCATCTTTGCGCCATTACCATATTTACAGGATTCGGGAAACTAAAAATGCCCACATGGAACACTATCATAATTACTATCAGGTATGCTATGTGGTCAGCGGGGAGATCCTTCACCGGCAAAATAATGATGCTGTTACCCTCCGTGCCGGAGATGCCTTTATCGTTCCTCCGGGACTGCCCCATAGCCTGCATTTTAGTAATGCTTACGGAGAAATCTATTCTCTCGCCTTTGAGGAATCCCTGTTTGCGCCGGGCTTTCCCCAATCCAACGCCTACCAATTTTTAGAGAGCCTCCGATCTAAAGCAGCCGATCTTACCCATAGCAGTGTCCGCCTGTGCATTGCCCTTAACCGGGATCAGCGACGACTGATTGAAAACTTATTGGAGTGTTTGATCCATCAGCAGCAAGCCGACTGCCCTCCCGGGCTGTCTTCCGCTCCCAGTATCACGGCTGCGATTGTATATCTGCTGGCGCAAAGCTACTATCAGCACCCGCAGAACACCTCTGAACTGGATGAACTGGCAAACTACAACAGCACCTTGCTGCAATGTGCCGCTTACATAGACGCGCATTTTCGGGAGCCGATTTCTCTAACAGAGCTTTCTAAGCGGTTTGGTATATCCCGATCCTCTTTTTGCTCTGTTTTTCCTCAGTTTTCCGGAATGCCGCTGCAAAAGTATGTGGCGAAAAAGCGGATCAAAGAGGCGCAGATTTTAATACGTTCCTGCCCGGAAAAGTCAATTTCCCAGATAGCCACAGAGGTGGGCTATCAAGATGATTCCACTTTTTACCGCAACTTTTTACGGATCACCGGTGTTTCTCCTTCAAAATACAAAAGAATTTTTTCTTATAGTGGAGATAATGGCGCTTATGACTCATAATTTTTATTTATAAATAAAATAGATTACTTTGATGCGTATTTTGCACCTGCATGGACGATATTTTCCCTTATGGGGATGGCAAATGATAGTTAAGGGCGGTTAAAAGTGGTACATAAATGCTTGGAATGGACTGGTATTTACTAGTAAACGGTTAGCTTTGGTTAAAAATAGTAATTATCCAACTAAATTCAAATCCCTTCACTCTGTTCAAGAATAACGTAGCACATGATGCGTCATTGAGAAGCTTTCCATTTTATGATATAATCCTTAATAAGGAGGCGATCATGTGAAAGAAAATAAACTTGCGTTTTTCGCGCATGTATATCCTATGTATAAAATGCGGTTCTCAGATGATTATTCACAGGTGATCATATTTAATCCGTTTTATGATGAGAACATCACTGTTTTCTATTATGAAGAAGATGAATTCACGCCGTTTTGCGCTTGCTTTTCGTTCCTACACACACATTGTACGGATGAAGATGATGTGGTTGCTTGGATCAATGAAATAATTTTCGGAAAGAAATTTTCAATTGAGTTTTTTAAAAACGAACAGCGCCTCTTTGGAGGGGATATTGATGCGGAAAGTTTAATAGATCTGACATATGCAGAGCTGGAACACTATACTGGTTACTTTGGTTTAACAAAGCTACTGGATGTTGCAGACTCTTTTAAAGTGAAAGGCTGGGAGCAAAAGAATAATTTTGATGCTATTTTTGTTAGTGAAACAGATGAAGCTGTTTTAATCGTTAAAAACTTGTTGGCATAACTATCAGCAGCTTCTTTCGTAAAGGCTGATTGCTATATTTTCTACAACAAGCAGGCCACCCATCGGGTGGCCTGCTTGTTGTTTATATGAGTATATAAGAATTATTCCTAATTTTTCCGCTCCACTTTTTTCTTCGTGCCGTCGGGGTATAGGATATAGGTGTTGTCCAGCTGGCCGGTCAGGCTGGCCTTTACATTGTCAATATATATTCGGCGCAGTTTGTCTCGTTCCGCGGATTCCTCGGAGGTCAAACCTGCGTTTTTTGCTTTTGCGGCCAGTTCGTTGATTCTGGCGATTACTTCGTTGATGTTCATAATTTACCTCACACATACCGGTCAATGACCACAGATATCCGACCCTTTTTCGTCTGGCCGTTGACGGTTTTTAACTGAATTTTGCCCAATCCTCGGACGGAAATTTTTGCGCCCTCTTCCACCGCTTTATCGGGTTTTTCACAGGGGAGCCCATTGATGGCGGCCTTGCCGGAAGTGACAAACTGGGCTGCCTGACTGCGGCTTACCCGGAAACCGGCTCCGATCACGCTGTCAAGGCGCAGGGAGGAAAGAGTATCCCTGATCTGCTTGACTTCCGGTTCCGGAACCTGCACATCCTGCAGGCCAATTCGCTCCAAGTGGAGCTTTGTCCGGCCTGCACCGGTAAAATTCTGCAGGATATAAGGGGCAATTTCGGCGGTCACGAAGAAATCGCAGCTACCGTTGCCAACACAGATATCGCCGATGGTTTCTCTTGCCACACCGCAGCCAATCAGTGCACCGAGAAAATCCCGGTGAGAGGGACTGTCACCTTCATAAAACACGGCCCGCAGGCAAACAAGAGGGACATCCTCTTCCAGCAAAGCGGTTTCATCCAGATACTCGGGCAGGTATATAAGCATTTGCCGCTCAGCCCCGCTGTAGCCTCCAAAGGCGTGCAAGCCTTCCAGAGTGCCAAAGAGATACTGTGCCATATCCAGTTCCCGCAAGGACAGAAAACAGGTGTTTGCCGGAATATTTTTCCGAAGGCCCGCTTGGATCTTGTCCCAAAGCTTGGCAAGCAGCACTTTATCTTCCGGTGTGCGCGCGATTTTTTCGATATTGTTGCGATCCATTTTATCACCAAAGGTATTATATCACAGCTTTTTATCATTGCAAGGAAGTTTTTCTTGTTTCCTGTTCGACTTTGGGCTATAATTAGATTAGTAAGTTTCTGGTAAGGGGGCTGATGTTACGGTGACGGTTGGAATTATAGGCGGAGGCGCATCCGGGATGGCTGCTGCACTGGCAGCAGCGGAAAATCCCAAGGTGCAGGTAGTACTTATGGAGCGGCAGGCACGGTTGGGCCGCAAATTGCAGGCCACCGGTAACGGCCGGTGCAATCTGAGTAATATCCACGCCGAACAAGGCGGTTATCACGGTAATAAGCCTGAATTTTCTGAGGCAGCTATTGCTGCTTTTAGCCCTGCGGATACCCTTGACTGGTTTCAAAGTTTGGGTCTGTTCACGGTAACGGAGGAATCCGGAAAAGTATATCCTTATTCCGATCAGGCCAATTCTGTGGTGGATGTGCTTCGGCTGGCACTGGAAAAGCCCAATGTGGAGATCAAAACTTGCTTTGAAGTGCAGAAGATCAAGCATCTGGATACCGGTTTTGCGGTTTCCAATGAGGAGCAGACTGTGTATTGCGATAAGCTGATCGTTGCCTGCGGCGGATTGGCCGGCAGCAAGCTGGGAGGCACCATGGCAGGCTATAAGCTGCTTGGTAAGTTGGGCCATAAGGCGACCCGGCTGCGTCCGGCATTGGTGCAGATCAAGTGCAGCTGGAACGGCGTTGCGTCCCTGAAAGGTGTACGGGCTAACTGTCATGCACGGATACTCCATGAGGGCGCGTTGTTTGCGGAAAGTACCGGAGAGTTGCAGTTTACTGAGTACGGCCTGTCCGGCCCCGTGATCTTTGAGATCTCCCGTGAGGTGTGTCAAGGCGCGGGGGAGTGGGTATGCCGGTTGGATTTCCTACCCCACTGCACGGAAGAGATAGTGCATAAGGAACTGGAACGCCGCAGAAGCACTGATCTGCCCATGGAGGAACTGCTGACCGGTGTGCTGCACAACCGGCTGGGCCGGGTGCTGACCAAGGTTGCAGGCGTGAAGGGAAAGCAGTTTGCAAAGGAATTAAGTGACAGGGAAGTGCGGGAGATCTGCCGGGCTGTAAAGTCATTTGATGTGGAGCTGACAGAGCCTATGGGCATGGACAGCGCGCAGGTCACGGCAGGCGGCGTACTTACGGAACAATTTGACCCCATGACGATGGAGAGTAATCTTGTTCCCGGACTGTATGCCTGCGGTGAGGTGCTGGATATCGACGGCGATTGCGGCGGGTACAACCTGCAATGGGCATGGAGCTCCGGCCGCTGCGCGGGGCTCCATGCAGGAAAGGAAACAACATGATACGTATTCGAGAAATATCTCTGCCGCCGGAGCATTCCGTGGCTCAGCTTTCCTATGAGGCAGCAAGAGCATTAAAAATATCCAATTCCAAGGTGCGTCGTGTGCGGCTGGTTCGCCGTTCGGTGGATGCCAGAAAGAAACCGGATGTTCGGATTGTCTATACCATCGATGTGGTGGTGGATGGTAATGAGGCGAAAATTCTGAAGCAAAGCGGCTGCAAGCGGGCATCCGTTGCGCCAGCATCCTATTACAAAGTACCGAAGCCCGCAGGAGAATTAAAAAGCAGGCCGGTTGTGGTGGGCTTTGGTCCTGCAGGTATGTTCGCAGCCCTTGTGCTGGCCCTGGCAGGTCAGTGTCCGTTGATTCTGGAGCGGGGGGAGGATGCCCAAAGCCGCCACCAAAAGGTTCAGAAGTTTTTCCAGACAGGGCAGTTGGATGCCAAAAGCAATGTCCAGTTC
The DNA here is from genome assembly GCA_045589835.1 of Faecousia sp. GTDB lineage: Bacteria > Bacillota > Clostridia > Oscillospirales > Oscillospiraceae > Faecousia. Next base: position 19,833 of record JAZNPV010000088.1, on the reverse strand, counting down.
GGTGAGGGCGGTGCCGGTACTTTTTCCGACGGTAAGCTGAACACCGGTGTCAACAATCCGCGCATCGGCTGGATCCTGGAGCAGATGGTGGCCGCCGGTGCCAGAGAGGATATTTTATTTGATGCAAAACCTCATGTGGGTACGGATGTGCTTCTGAAGGTGGTGCAGAATATTCGGCAAAGGATCATTTCCCTGGGCGGTCAGATCCGGTTTAACAGTCAGGTTACGGATATTATTCGGGACAATGGGCGGATCACCGGTCTGGAAGTGAACGGACAGGAAAGAGTTGCCTGTGATCGAGTAATTCTTGCTATCGGGCACAGCGCACGGGATACTTTTGAAAAATTGCATTCCATGGGGATTCCCATGGAGCCTAAGCCTTTCGCTATGGGTGTGCGGATCGAGCATTTGCAGGCGTCTATTGATGAAGCGCAGTACGGACGGCATGATCCGGTACTGCCTCCGGCGGATTACAAGCTGGTGTGCCATCTGGATGAAGAAACGGTATACACTTTCTGCATGTGTCCCGGCGGCTATGTGGTGGCTGCAGCTTCGGAGGAGGGGCGGCTTGTTACCAACGGCATGAGCTATGCGGACCGGGAGGGAAAGAATGCCAATGCAGCTCTGCTGGTGACGCTGAATCCCCGGGATTTTCCGGGCGGCGGCCCGCTTGCCGGCATGTACTGGCAACGGCAGATCGAGGAAAACGCCTACGCAGTAGGCAGAAATTACTATGCGCCTGCCCAGCGTGTGGGAGATTTTCTTGCCAAACGGCCCAGCGTGGGGCCTGGGAAGGTGGAGCCGACTTACCGGCCCGGTGTGGTATGGTGTGGGCTGCATGATGTGCTTCCGGAGAAAATCACCGGAGCCATTGCAAAAGCGCTGCCTATGTTGGATGGGAGTCTCAAGGGCTTTGCGGATCCGGACGCGGTACTGACAGCACCGGAAACCAGAAGCTCTTCCCCGGTGCGGATCGTTCGCAACGGGAACAAGGAATCGGTTGGACTTGCCGGTCTCTATCCGGCAGGAGAAGGCGCAGGCTATGCAGGTGGCATTATGTCAGCTGCCATTGACGGTATGCTGTGTGCAGAGGCCTTGCTGAATGACCTTTAACGGAGGTGTGCTATGGAAGTAAAACAGAAAGTAAAAGCATTACGCGGCAACATGAACCCAACAGGTCTGATCGTACTGGCATACTACGGCATTATGAACGTAGGTGTCACTGTTGTCATGCTGCTGGATCTAATCGTGTATCTGCTTTGCAACATCCACACATGGACCTTGGAAACCCTTACAGAGTATATCATGCAGTTTGCCACATCCAATGGCTGGGGATATTTGCTGGCCATTGCAGCGGGTGCGTTGATCGTATTTTTGTGGAGGGGATTCCTATTCTGGAAAAATGAAGTGTTTGCCCGGGAAAAGAAAATGACACCTGGTATATTCTTCCAACTGCTATGCGTGTTTATGTCTGTCCAGACCTTACTGATGCTTACTACACCGGTGATTGAGTGGCTGCTGAATCAGGTTGGCCTGTCTGTGATGGCGGCTATGGAGGCAGCCAGCGTTTCTTCTACCGGACTGACCATGTTCCTGTATGTTGCATTTATCGGGCCTGTTGCGGAGGAACTGCTGTTCCGGGGTTTGCTTCTGCGGATACTGAAGCCATACGGTAAGCGTTTCGCCATTTTGGCATCTGCGATCTTGTTTGGCTTGCTCCACGGCAATGTGATCCAGATTCCTTTTGCCGCGGCTGTGGGACTGGTGCTTGGCTATGTGACGCTGGAGTACTCCATTGTTTGGGCTATTGTGCTGCACATTTTTAATAATTTTATTCTATCAGATCTTATGGGAAGATTGACAACTGTTTTGCCTGATGGTGCAGGCGATATGCTGGTTTTTGCGATCCTGCTGATTGTGGGAATCATCGCGCTAGCACTCATTATTATACATTGGTCGGATATAAAGGTCTACAGAAAGAACGATCCTATGAATAAATTGGCAGTCAAGGCATTCTTCACATCGCCTACGGTTATTATCTTTGCAGTACTGATGCTGCTGTCTTCACTGCTGACGATTACCAGAATGTAGAAAAAGGCACACTGAAAGGGTGCGGTCCAATAAAACAGTATAATAATGTTTTTGGGAAGCGGCATGAGTAATCATGCCGCTTTTCCGTTCATAACGTCATAGAGTAAATTGGCGGGGAGTATGCCGATATAGTTGTAACTGATCGTCACATCCTGCACTCGATATCCGCTGGACTTGTCCTGTGCATGAACATATACAGCGCTGACTAGCTTTTCACGGATGAAGTCATAGTTATTGATTTCTGCACCGCCTACAATTATATGGCGTTTATTTCCTTGCATATTTTGCACCAATCTTACCTACTGCTACACAAAGCAGGACAGTAATCACCATATCCGGTAACGTATTGCCAACGAGAAAATCCACTCGCATAAGCAAGCGATAAATGATAAAGCCAACCAACCATATAGCGAGGTTTTGCATGTTAAACGAGCAACTTTCCGTGTTTTTCTTCAGAATAAAGAAATCTGCAATCTGAATCGCAATCATCGGCGCAAATACAGAACCGATGAAGTAGAGGAATTCAGTAATATCGTAAAGCGGAAAAAAGATTGCTCCAAGTGTGCCGATAACCGTTACTGCAACAGCAATTAGCTTACCGTTTATCTTCCCCGAAAGTGATTCACTGGAAACACCAGCAGAGTAAGCATCGAGGAAGGTTGTGGTAACTGTCGAGAATACGACAATCAACAGTCCTGCAATACCAAGTCCTGCTTTTACCATGATTTGTGCAATGTCCGACTCTGCTGTAAAAATTGCAGCACCCATACCAATCACATACATCCAGCAGCTTACAAGACCATATGTAATAGCACTGACTGCAGTTGCCTTGACCGGCTTTTTTGCATCACGGGTATAGTCGCTGATTAGAGGAAGCCAAGACAGCGGCATGGCTACTGAAAGTTCGACCGCTGCACCAAAGGTCATGCCTTCGCCGCTGATATTCAAAGCATTACCCTTACCAAAAATGACAAAACTAAGTACGATCGTCAAAGCAAAAAGAGCTGCCATTGCAACCGTATTTACCTTTCCGAGATTTTTAATGCCAATCAAAATCCAAAGAACAATCAGTACACCGATTATAGTGCACCATACCCAGTTGCCAATATTAAAGATTCCATTTACAGCCAGTGCACCATCAAAAATCATGATGGCAGTCCAACCTACAAGCTGAATGATGTTTAGAATTGAAAAGAGCAAAGCTCCTTTGCTTCCAAAGCTCATCTTGGCGGTTTCCATAGCGCTCTTACGCACCTTGGCGCCAATTAGACCAGCCAGAAAAAGCATAATGCAGCCAATGATGTGACCAATCAGGATTGCAAGAAATCCTTTTGAAAAACCAAGGGGAGCAAAATAAGTGCCGGTCACGATTTCGGCAATAGAAACAGCTGCGCCAAACCAAATTAAGCCGTTTTCAAAAACTGATGTGCGTCTTTCCTCCATCTTATTTGACCTCCTTTGCGTATTCTCCATGGAGATCAAATGCGTGATTCATCGGGCCGGAGCCTTTTCCCAAATCGAGCATTGCAGCCAAAGCACCGGAGATATAGTCCTTTGCTCTCTGAATTGATTCAGCAAGGGTAAATCCTTTGGCAAGATTCGATGCAATGGCGCTTGAAAGTGTACAGCCTGTGCCGTGGGTGTTGGGGTTGTTGATACGCTTACCCTCAAACCAAACCAGTTCACCATTTGCATAAAGCAGATCGTTTGCATCGTTGATGCTGTGACCGCCTTTGAGCAGAACAGCGCAATGATAGTTGCCTCCAATATGCTTTGCAGCTGTAATCATGTCCTCTTTGGTTTCAATGGTCAGTCCAGAGAGAGTTTGTGCTTCGGGAATATTAGGGGTAACGAGAGTTGAAATAGGCAGCAGCTCTTTGATAAGCGTTTGCACAGCATTCTGTCTCATCAAAGAAGAACCGGCAGATGCGACCATTACAGGATCAAGGACCACATTCTTTGCATTATAGTATCTCAGCATGTCTGCAATCACACAGATCAGCTCACTGGATGCTACCATGCCGATTTTGACTGCATCGGGATAAATATCCTCGAATACTGCGTCAAGTTGCTGTTTCAAAAAGTCTGGTGTTGATTCTTGAATCGCTCTTACGCCGGTTGTGTTTTGTGCAGTGAGTGCGGTAATTGCACTCATGGCATAAACACCATTCATGGTCATTGTTTTCAGATCGGCCTGAATACCGGCGCCACCACTGCAGTCACTTCCTGCAATGGTCAATGCTGTTTTCATTTTCATAGTTTTTACTCCTTTCATTTTTCAGCATTGTTTTATATAGCGGCATAAGGTGGTGCCCCCAATCTACCGCTAGAAACTTTCGGCTTATTTAACCGAAGCAAACTTCCAAAAACTTATCAGATCAAAATAGGCGGAATATTTCCGGTCTGTCTTTACCGCTTCCAATTTCGGTACAGGTAAAGATTTCAGAGAAGAAGTGTCGCATTTCACAACGCTGCAATGCTGCTTCCACATGATAGCGATCAGTTGCGGTTGCAATACACATTTTGATATTCCTGCGATACCGTTCCTCCAGGAAGGAAATCACACCTGGCTTTGGCTCAACCGTATAAAAACAGAAGCCTTCCACGGCCGGTTTACACCATCCATGATTTCCTGGGCAGAAAGCGGAATATAATATTTCTCACAAAGGTACTCCCCAGATTGAAGCAGACTCATCGGCTTCAGAACTTTTTACAAATCGGCTTCCGGTTCCTTCCCGATGGAACGCAGATAACTTTCTCCTGCTGTGTCCCATATGAACATGGAATCAAAAAGCGTTCCATCAAAATCGAAGATGGGGCCTTGAATCATTTTGTAACCACAGCCTTTACTCGCTCTTTCAGAAGCGCAGTTGCCTTTTCAATTTTCTCCGCACCGAAGATAGCGGATACAACCGCTACGCCGGAAACAGCGCTACCTTTGATTTCACAGACATTGTCATAGCTGATGCCGCCAATGGCAACAGTGGGGATGGATACGGAAGAAACAATTTCACGGAGCTGCTCATTGGTAATCCGCACCGCATTGGTTTTGGTGGGAGACGGAAATACTGCACCTACGCCCATATAGTCTGCTCCGGCTGCTTCTGCAGCCTTTGCCTGTTGTACAGTCTTGCAGGTGGCACCGATGATAAAATCAGCGGGAACGCGCTTGCGGATTTCAGACACAGGCGCATCCTCGATACCTACATGGACACCGTCTGCTCCGCTTTTGAGAGCGACATCAACATTGTCGTTGATAATCAGCGGCACATTGTATTTGCGGCACAGATCCCGAACCGCAATAGCTTCCTCAACAAAGCTATCTTCATCCATTTTCTTTTCACGAAGCTGAACAATCGTAGCACCGCCTTTCAGCGCATCTTCGATTTGTTCCAAAAGGGTCTGCTTGCCGACCCAAGCCCTATCTGTTACGGCATATAACAGTAACATTTTTTCGTTGAATTTCATTTTAGCCCTCCATGGCATTCATAAGCCCTGTTACATCCTCGCTTATCATCAAGCTGCTCATCAAACAAGCACCGCTGGCTCCTGCGTTGCGCACTAAGATGATGTTATCGGAATCAATTCCACCGATCCCATACACAGGAATATCTACGGCAGCACATACATTCCGCAGGAATTCCAGTCCTCTACCGGGCAGACCTTTCTTGCAATCGGTTTCAAACACATGACCGGCGGTAATGTAGGTACAGCCTAAAGCCTGTGCTTCCAAAGCATCTTCCACACTATGACAAGATGCACCCAAGACTCTAAAATGTGCCTTTCGCTCCTGTGATAGTTCCCTCAGAAGATGTAGCGGCAGATGGAAAGCATCCGCATGAAGGGATATGGCAACGGCAGGAAAACTGTGCAGGATACACTTCACATCATATCGACCGCAGATTTTCATGACCGCTGCTGCCAATGTCTTGTATGCTTCAGGTGACATATCTTTTTCACGAAGGATGATTCCTGCGGGATGGCAGGCAGCAATCCGTTCAATTCTTGTCAGAAAGTCTTCCCGGCACAATTTTCGGTTGGTGACACACAGAATATCAGACATACACATAATCATTCAAAACCGGCTGCAGGCCTTCGCCGGACATATCCTTGTACATGGTTTCAAAGCTTCGGTCATCGTCAATCTCAAACTGCTCATCACCACGGGCGGCATCATCTTCTTTGCCGGTGTATTTGCTTTCATGGTCTCCGATACCGGTAGAAACACCTGCGGAAACCTTAGTGGCGGCAATTTTTACAATACCATTTCTAAACTCTGCACTCTCACGGGAAGATACGGTAATTCCCACAAACGGCAGGAAGATGCGGTAGGCACAGAGGATCTGACACAGCTGCTTTTCACCAACATCGAGCGGGTTGATCTTGTCATTGTTAATGATCGGGCGCAGTCTGGGACAGGATAGCGACATTTCCGCATGGGGATATTTACGCTGTAGATAATACACGTGAAGTGCGCTTGCCAGAGCATCCTTTCTGAAATCGGACAAGCCAAGAAGCGCAGAGAAAGCGACACCACGCATACCACTACGGAGTGCCCGTTCCTGTGCATCAAAACGATACGGCCATACACGCTTGTGTCCAAACAAATGGAGAGTTTCGTATTTGTCGGCATCGTAGGTCTCCTGGAACACGGTTACATAGTCAGCGCCGCACTCGTGGAGATACTTATATTCATCGGTGTTCACAGGATAGATTTCCAAGCCAACCATACGGAAATACTTTCTTGCTAACTTACAGGCCTCACCGATATACTCCACATCACTCTGGGCGCGGCTTTCGCCGGTAAGGATCAGAATTTCTTCCATACCGGAGTCAGCAATCACTTTCATTTCATGCTCGATCTGCTCCATATTCAGCTTCATGCGGTTGATATGGTTGTAGCAGTTAAAGCCACAGTAAACACAGTAGTTTTCGCAGTAATTGGCTATGTACAGAGGCGTAAATAAGTAAACAGTATTGCCAAAGTGCTTGCTTGTTTCCAAACGAGCCTTCTGTGCCATCTCTTCCAGGAACGGCTCTGCTGCAGGAGAAAGCAATGCCTTGAAATCTTCCACAGAGCAAGTCTCATGGTCAAGTGCTGCACGAACATCACGGGCAGTATAGAAGGAATAATCGAAGGAATTCATCTGCTGTATAACCTGCTGACACACATCGGATTCGATGATTTCCATACCGGGCAGGTATTCCATGTGATTCTTACGGCTGGATGGATCTGTCTCCAGCTTGTGCTTTTTCTCCAGAGCAGCCGGTGACAGATGCTCGGAATCTACAAAGAATTGATTTTCCATAAGACCTCTCCTTAGTCACGCAGGAAGCCGGTCAGAGGATCGGAAGCAGAAGCACCACGGGTCAACACACGACCAAGGCCAGACAGGTATGCTTTTCTGCCTGCTTCGATAGCCTGACGGAAAGCAGATGCCATCAGTGGCAGATCACCGGCAGTTGCAAGAGCGGTGTTTGCCATAATAGCAGCTGCACCCATTTCCATAGCTTCACAAGCCTGGGAGGGTCTGCCGATACCAGCGTCTACGATGATGGGCAGATCAATCTCATCAATGAGAATCTGAATGAACTCCTTGGTTGCCAGACCCTTGTTGGAGCCGATGGGAGAAGCCAGGGGCATAATGGTAGCAGCACCGGCACCCGCCATATCACGGGCAGCGTTCAGATCGGGATACATATAGGGCATGACAACAAAGCCTTCATTTGCCAGAATCTCGGTAGCCTTAATGGTTTCCTGGTTGTCGGGCAGCAGATACTTGGTATCACGCATGATTTCCACCTTAACGAAATTACCACAACCAAGCTCTCTTGCAAGGTGGGCAATACGGACAGCTTCCTCTGCGTTTCTTGCACCTGAAGTGTTGGGCAGAAGAGTAATGCCTTCGGGGATGTAATCCAGAATGTTTTCATGCTCCTTGGTGTTCGCACGACGAACTGCAAGGGTGATGATTTCTGCACCTGCATCTTTAATAGCAGCTTCAATGAGCTTCATGGAATACTTACCGGAGCCGAGAATAAAGCGGGAATTAAATTCATGACCGCCTATGACGAGCTTATCGTTGTTAATCATAATAAATCCTTCTTTCTTATACTTCATATTCGCCTGCGAGGATACGCAGGACGGTGTGAGCTTGATGTGCTGCGCAAAGCATAACACGAGGGGCTACCAGTCCAATGGTGTTTACCACATCGCTGACTTCATCACCGCATAGGTAAAATCGTTTCACAACTTTTCTTGTTTTGATGGTATTGGGCGTATCTATACCAGCCATGCCGGAAGCCGCAACCAAATAGCAATGGGGTAATTGCTCCAAGACACCGTTTACAAGCATTGCCTTGGACTCTGCATTGTCGAATGCTTCGCATACAATATCTGCGCCTTTTAGGAGATGGGTAAAATTCTCCTCTGTAATCTTTTCTGTCGCAGTTTGAATTTCCGTATAAGGTGCAATCTCTAACAGATTTTTCGCAAGAGCCTCTGCCTTGTAGCATCCGATTTGATTTGCCTTGTATTGCTGTCGGTGCAGATTGGTTATGTCCACACGGTCAAAATCGATCAGCAGCAGTTTACCAATACCGGCTCTTGCCAAAGCAATAGCGATATTTGATCCCAGACCGCCAAGACCACAAACTGCAACAGTTGCGGAAGAAAAACGTTCGTGAAGGGAGATCCCATGGCGAGCAATCAAAGCATCCATCCATTCTTTTTTAGAAGGGATCAATCAACCACCTCCCACAAAGCTGACGATCTCCAAACTATCGCCATCTTCAAGGATGGCATCATCGTACTGAGACTTAAATACAATGTTGCCATTGCGCTCAACTGCGATCCGTTTTGGATCGTAGTCGGTTGTTGCCAGATACTCCGATACTGTCTTTCCGGCAATATCAAGTTCCGTGCCATTTACCTTTACCATGATTGCACCTCCAAAATAAAAATACGGGAAACCTCCGATTTGGAAGTTTCCCGTGACGCTCACAAAAGTCCCTACGTTGGCATTATCCAAATCAGGTATATGGGTCGAAGGTTGTACCTTCCTCTCAGCCTGTCATACAAGCTCCCCGTTTATTCGATTGTAAAATAAAAACAGGAGACAACCCTTTCGGATGCCTCCTGTAAAAAATCCTTGTGTATGACTTCCTACGACGGCATTATCCGCATCAGGTTATAGGGTCGAAGTTCGGTTACTTCCTCTCAGCCTGCAAACACAAGCTCCCCTGTATTTATTCTATTAAATATTATACACCCGATTTTGTGAAAATACAATGGGTTTTCTAAAAAAAGTTTAATTTCGAAATGTTATGGCGAATTATCATAATTAACAGCCACTTCCAGACAAGTTGGCGAGAAGTTTCAATAGAGTTGCAATAGTTAAATCAACTTCTACACAACCTGTGTCGAAGTTAAAAAGGATACTTATACAGCACCCACCTTGAAGATTATTTCTCGGAGAAAGATTTCTTCTGCCCGGTTGCGGATGTTGTTCATAGCTCCTACCCATGCCATTTGATCGTGCTGCTTTATGCTCTCTGTCGCGCCCTCGGCGGCTTTTATTTGTTCGATCCCTGTGCCTGCTTGTTCAAGTCAGCCAGATATTTCCACTATTTGCCGCTGAGACAAAGATCATTGAACCGCATGGGGTTATACTCCTTGATAAAATCTTTGTGCATCCACCCCCACCGACCAATAGGTCTGTTTTCCTCCGATAAGCGAATATCGGGAATATAATAATCACCACAACGGATATAGTTCAGTTCCAGCATTATATGTACCTCCAATAATAGATTAAACATTCTGTAAAGATAGAAAAAGGCGATACCTGGTTGTGAAAAACCAAGTATCGCCAATTTTTCTTGGCACACTCCTGTACGGCAGCTACCCTATGCCAGTAATGTTCTCATTCTGTCTTATTGGAAGCTACGGAAGGTCAATGTCATTAAGGTAGCAGTCATTGCACACCAGTCCGCAGACTGGTGTGGCAATCTCCTCCTTAAGATGGGGATTCCCACGGACGCTTACGTACCCTCGGAATGACCGTTTTCTTGACTTCATGACATTATCCTAAGGTGTGCCCTTTATCATGTTAAGATCAGTATGGCGGCGATGACCTGCATAGCCAGAATAACCGGAATGCCTACGGTAAATGCCAAATGCCTGGTTTTGTGCCGGAATGCATACATTCCAAGAAGAGAACCAATGCTGCCGCCGAAAACAGCAACCAGAAGTAAAGTAGCTTCCGGAATGCGCCAGAGATTTTTTCGGGCTTTGTGCTTGTCCGCAAGCATAAGCACAAAAGCGGCTGCATTGATTAGAAACAGGTAAACAAGCATACTCTATGACCTTTCCGGGGGGAGATACTGTGAAAAAATTAGGGATCGTTTTCGTGTTGGGATTGATTCTGTCCGGCTGTGGGGCGCAGGAAACCTTTGAAACGGTTTCGGATCTGTATGCACAGCCGGTGTCGGCTGTTTTGCAGCAGGTGGTGCTGGACGTTCCGGAGGAGGCTTCCGCGGCTGTCATGCAGAGTGATACGGCCGGAACCATCTATCTGTGTGAGGACTACACCATTACGGTGCAGACCTTGCCGGGTGGTGATCTGGATAAGACATTGCAGACTGCAACCGGATACGGAAAAGAGAAATTGCAGATCATGCAGACACGCACAGATAATGCCAAGCGCTACGAATGTGTATGGACTTCTGTCGGTGAGGGAGAAAATCATGTGGGAAGGGCCTGCGTACTGGATGACGGCAGCTACCACTATGTGCTGACCGTGATGGCAGCGGAAAACCAGGCGGGAGATCTGGTACAGACATGGCGGTCGCTGATGGAATCGTTCCGCATTGCCAGTCCGGATGTGGATTTTAATACTGGCTCATAGCCTCCATACACAGCTGCCTGCACTGCACTGCCACGGATTCGGGATACAGGATTTTAGCTTTGCTGCCGAAACCGATGACCCAGCTTAAAAACATGGGCGATACGGCGACTTTGACAGTAAAATTAAAATATTCATCCCCATCAGGGATCAACATAGTGTCCTTACCGAAGCGGTCAATGACAACATTGAGAAGATCCCGGTGGAACCGCAGCTTTACGTCAATGGCATCACCGGCGTACATTTGAAACAGCCGGTTGGCGTGGTCGTTCAGCGCCTTTCCGGTCAATTCCGGGCAGGGAAGCCGGTCTGGCTCTGCCAACTGGATATCCGTCATCCGGTCTACCCGGTATGCGGTGATGCCATGGCGCTCCGACAGTGCCAGCAGGTAGCAGTTTTCGTGGTCCTGGCACAGACCATAGGGACTGGCAAAATAGGGTTTGTCCCGATACCGGCGCTTGCCGCCGAAGTCCCAGTCGAAATAGCGGAAGGTGATCTGCCGGTTTTGGGCAATGGCCTCCTGAATGGCATCCACGTTGTAGTAGATGGTCTCGTTCATGCTTTTGACCCGGCCGGATACCAGAACCGTTCTGGTCAGAAGCTTAGCATCCTGCTCGTTGCACTGGGCGCAGAGCTTTTCAATCAGTTCCCGTGATTTTTTCTGGGTCAGATACCGACTGGACAGTACTGCGTCAATCAGCAGCTTCAGCTCCGGCAATTCAAAGTTCCGGGAAGCCACATAGTAGCCGCCGTTTTTACCGGGAACGGATACGATGTCCACACCGTAATCCTGCAGTGCAGCAATATCGGAATACACTGTCTTCCGGTCACAGGAGATCCGGTGCTGCCGATCCAGCATGGTGATCAGTTCAGCGGCCCGGACAGGATGATCCTGGCGGGAGTTGCGCTGAAGATAGTCCAGTATGTAGAGAATTTTCAACTTTTGATTGTCGGATTTCGGCATGGCGCAGCCTCCTTTTTCTTTCTGGAATCATTATATCAAATGTATCGGAAAAATCCAGTCATTGCAGATAAAAAGCCATGGAATACATGCGGTATTCCGTGGCTTTGTGTGTATATTATAGTCCCAGCAGCGTTTCTGCGTTTTCGTAAGCGACTTTGCGGAAAACGGATTTGCTGATCTTTCCAATTTTCCACCAGAAAATAAACAGTCATTGAGTCTCACATGCATATGGAGGCAGGCGATATCGGTTCCGAAGAACAGACAATCCTTGAATTCAGTCAGGAACCGGGATCGCACAGAGAATCCCGGGCTAGTGCATTATAAACGGTGCATATATCTTGCAAGGTTATAAGCGGATCGCAGGATGTTCCCCGGGAAAAGACAAAAAACAATAAATCCTTAAGGAACTCTTAGCTTCCACAAAAAGACTTCTTAATTCCCAACCTGCTACAATATTGGAAAACATATGGCAGGGGGGGAAAATATGAAGAGAAAAAGACTTCTGAAATGCTGCGCATTGCTGCTGGCCCTGTGTTTGCTTGTTCCGGCTGCTGCACGAACCTATCGATGGGCTGAGGGGAAGTATCGTGAGATCACCTTTTATAATAAACAAAGAACAGCGGCAGAATATAAGGTAAAGGCATACGCGGAGGAAAACGGCATTTCCTACGGTGCATACCCGCCCAGTATCATAGAACTGCTGGAGCGGAATCCGGAGACGGAAGCCTTTGTGCTGAACTATCCGCTGGAATACGGAAAAACACACACGGTGGATTTGCGTGAATATGAGGAAACTGACAAGGTGCCGCTTTTTGTGCAATGGGATCCGCAATGGGGCTACATCCCTTACGGACAGGATGTGGCCGGGATTACAGGCTGCGGGCCGGTGTGCCTTGCCATGGCTGCCTATTATTTGACTGGCAGTGAAGAAATGAGCCCTGACAATATAATTCAGTTTGCGCTGGATAACGGTTATTGTGTACCCGGCAACGGAAGTTCCTGGACGCTGATCAGCGAAGGAGGCGTAAAGCTGGGTTTGGATGTGACGGAGCTGCCTCTGGATAAGAACAGAATCTTTGCCAATCTGCAGGTGAATAACCCGGTGATCTGCGTTATGGGTCCGGGAGACTTTACCCAGAGCGGTCATTTTATCGTAATGACAGGAATAGAGAATGGCAAGATCCGCATAAATGATCCCAACAGCTATGCAAATTCCTCGAAATTGTGGGATTATGAGAAAATCAAGGATCAGATTCGGAATATATGGGCGATTCGCGCGACTTGACTTTTGGGCCCGCCGGTAATATACTTAGGCCAGTAATACTTATTGATTGGGTGATTGAATGAAGCGTTCTACAATCTGGAATGTTATTTTTGCGGCTGTGTGGCTTTTTCAGCTTGCTGCTGAGGGCTTGACGCTGGCCATCATTTGGCGGTTGGATGTACTTCCTGCCAAATATAATATATTAGTTATTGTTGTGTTTGCGGTGCTGGGCTTACTGACCGGTGCAATCCTGTTTCTGCATGGGAAAGGGAAAACAGTTGGTATGGCCCGCCGACTGATCGCCTGTGTGTTGGCGCTTGTGATCGTTTGCGGATGTGCTGCTGCATCTGTGGTGGCGTCCAAGGTGTACAATACCTTGCATGAAATCACAAAACAGCCGGAAACAGGGGAGACAAGAACTGTTTATGTTCGTGTGGATGATCCGGCTGAAAGCTTGCTGGATGCTGGGGCATATACCTTCGGAATTGTGGATAACTTCGATGCGGATGCTACACAGCAGGCAATTGCGTGCATTGAAAGCCAGTTGGGAAAGAAAATATCTGTTGTCGGCTGTCCGTCAATGGACGTGTTGGTTGACAGCCTGTATGATAAGACACTGGATGCAATGATTCTGAACAGTGCCTATACAGCGCTTCTGGAGGAAGAAGGCTATGCCGACTTCTTTGAGAAAACAAAGATCCTTTGTGAAGTGGAAGTGGAGGGGTGGTCGATTCCTGACGATCCTACAAATCCCGAACAACCAACAGGTGCAACCGAATCAAATATTTCTGGCGAAACAGGAGAAACCAAGCCGCAGGTGGATCGGACAGTGACCAATTCGCCGTTTGTCCTGTATATCAGTGGTTCGGATACCCGCAGTACCTACCTGCCCAAGACTTCTTTAAGTGATGTAAATATTCTTGCTGTAGTGGATCCGGTTAATAAGCGTGTATTTTTGCTGAATACGCCCAGAGATTATTATGTGAAGAACCCGGCGGGTAATGGCGTGCGGGATAAGCTGACACATTGCGGCAGCTTTGGCGTTGAATGTTCTATACAGGCATTGGAAGATCTGTATGGCATTAACATTGATTATTATGCACGGATCAATTTCAATGGCTTCAAGACCTTGATTGACGAGATTGGGGGTATTGAAGTGTATTCCAGTGTTGATTTTACCCGATTCAATGTGCATATCCAAAAGGGAATGAACTACCTGAATGGAGAGCAGGCGTTAGTCTTTGCGCGGGAGCGGTATCTGATGCCCAACGGTGATAATGACCGTGGTAAAAATCAGATGAAGGTGATCAAGGCGGTTATCGAAAAGGTTGCTTCCGGAAAAACCATTATTTCAAATTATTCCGGTATTCTGAACAGCCTGTCGGGCTTGTTTACCACAAGCTTCGAAATGGATGAGATCAGCCAGTTGGTAAAAATGCAGCTGGATGATATGGCAGATTGGACGATCCAAAGCTATGCTGTCTCCGGAACCGGCGGCAGAGATGTAACCTACTGTTATCCGTCCAGTAAGCTCTATGTAATGTATGTGGACGAGGAACAGGTGGAACATGGCACGTATTTGATGAATAAGGTGTTATCCGGGCAGGCTCTGACCGAAGAAGATCTGGAAGGGCCGAAATAATAAGCAGGACGGTGGTTGACAGCCACCGTCCTTTTGATATTCTCTTTGCATTTTGGCAAGAATATGGTATGATAAATATATTCAGTATCACAGGAGGGGAACTATGCTGGATTACATCCGAATCGCATGTGCCGTACCGGCGGTGACAGTTGGAAACCCGGAAAAGAATGCGGAAGAGATTTGCCGCTATATTCAGCGGGCAGATCAGAAGGACTGCGACTTGATTCTGTTTCCGGAACTGGCTGTATCCGGATACACCTGCGCAGATCTGTTCTTTCAACGCACACTTCAGGAGGGTGTACAGAAAGCCCTTGACAGTATTGTTGGTTGTACTGTGGAACACCCGGCATTGACTGCAGTGGTTGGCCTGCCGGTCATGATCGATGGACAGCTGTATAACTGCGCTGCTGTGATCCGGGACGGAATTGTACAGGGACTGATCCCCAAAACATTTATCCCCAACCATGACGAATTTGACGAAGTGCGCTGGTTTGCTTCTGCTGCTGATTTGCAGCGTAACAGCCTGGAGGCCCATCAGCTGGGGCTGGATGCGTGGTACAGCGTGCCGGTGGGGGCCGATTTGGTGTTCCGCTTAGGCGATGGCGCACTGGTGGGTGTTGAGATCTGTGAGGACCTGTGGGCACCGGTCTCGCCTTCGGCTATGCTGGCGTTGGGTGGTGCGGAAGTGATTGTCAATCTTGCGGCTTCCAATGAAACTGCGGGAAAGCGTATGTCCCGCCGCCAAATGGTAAAACAGCAGTCCTGGTCCTGCAGCTGTATTTACGCATTCTGTTCTGCCGGGGCTGATGAATCCGGACAGGATATGATCTTCTCCGGTCACAGCATATTTACGCAGAACGGTAAAATCCTTGATGAAAACACGGAACTGATCGCAGAAAATTATATGATGATCTGCGATGGAGATCTGGGAGTGATTCGCTCTGAGCGCAGCAGAAAGAATACCTTCCGGGAAGCAGCCGGATTATATGGCAAGCAGTTTCCGGTGCGGATCTGCGAAAGCCTTCCCAAAGCACTGCGCAGCGACGGAACGATGCTTGCAGTTGAGAAAATGCCTTTTGTGCCTGCCGAGGAAACCAATCGGCAGGAGGATTGCAATGCTGTGTTTGAGATACAGGTTGCAGCACTGCGGCGGCGGTTAGGGGCCATTGGGGCGAAAGCGGTGGTTGGTGTTTCTGGGGGACTGGATTCTACTTTGGCGCTGCTTGTGGCGGTTGAAGCAATGCGGCGGCTGGGTAGACCGCTGACTGACGTTCACGGAGTAACCATGCCTTGTTTTGGTACTACCGACCGTACCTGCGGCAATGCGGTTGCGTTAATCACGAAACTGGGGATTACGTGCAAACACATCGATATTATAAAAGCAGTTACCGGCCATTTTGAAGATATCGGCCATGATCCGGCATTATATGATGCCACCTATGAAAATGCACAGGCCAGAGAACGGACGCAGGTGCTGATGGACTATGCAGGCATGGTCGGCGGTATCGTGGTGGGCACCGGAGATCTGAGCGAGCTGGCGTTGGGGTGGTGTACCTACAACGGTGACCACATGAGCATGTTTGCAGTGAACGCTGCGGTACCCAAGACGCTGATCTCACCGTTGATCCGAACAATTTGCCAAAGACCCGATTTTACAGATGCAAAAACGGTACTGGAAGATATATTGGACACACCTATCAGTCCGGAACTTTTGCCGCCGGACGTCAGGGGTGATATTAGCCAGCGCACAGAGAATATTGTGGGACCCTATGCGCTGCATGATTTCTTCCTGTACTATATGCTTCGTTTCGATTTTTCACCTGCAAAGATCTTTGCGCTGGCGTGCAGAGCCTTTGCAGACGAATATGACCGGAATACAGTGAAAAAGTGGCTGATCGTATTTTATCAACGATTCTTCTCTCAGCAATTCAAACGAAACTGCATGCCCGACGGCGTAAAAACAGGAGATATCAGCTTAAGTCCCAGAGCCGGCTGGCGCATGCCCAGCGATGGCTGCGGCCGGATCTGGCTGGAAGAGGTGCAGCGGTTATAACAGGATCGGCTGGATCTGCTTTCCCTCCAATGCTGCATGCAGCGTTGGGGGGATTTTACTGAAATCCGCGATCATACTGGTTGGCTTTCCTTCTGGATTATCCTGCCCGAAGGGAACAAAATAGTAATGCTTTCTGGCCAGAAGTTTGCCGATATTTTCGGCACCACCTGCCAGTGCGTCGTTAGTGGAAACCGCAATGATGACAGGACGGCCGTTACGCAGGTGGCTTTTGACGGCCATAGTCACGGGCGTGTCCGCGATGCTGTGGGCAAGTTTGGCAAGTGTATTGCCGGTACATGGCGCAACAATCAGCGCATCCAGCATTTTCTTTGGACCGATAGGCTCCACTTGGGCGATGGTACATAAAGGTGATTTTCCGCAAATCTCCTCAGCCCGGCGTATATGCTCTTGTGCAGTTCCGAAACGGCTGTCGATGGTGTAGGCAGCGTGGGAAAAGATAGGAATTACATTATACTCCCGGGCTACGGCCGTCATGGCTTGAAAAACCGGCGCATATGTGCAGAATGAACCACATACGGCAAAACCGATATTCATTTTGTGTACTCCTTTCCTGAGATGATACGG
Source organism: Faecousia sp. (assembly GCA_045589835.1). GTDB lineage: Bacteria > Bacillota > Clostridia > Oscillospirales > Oscillospiraceae > Faecousia. The sequence goes on along the minus strand of JAZNPV010000088.1, from coordinate 2,331 downwards.
ATGATGGAATCGGCGATCAGTTTTCCGGAACTCTCCGGAGCGTACCGGTTAGGCAATCCTCGGGCGTGGATCAGATTGCTGCCGCCCAGACCCGGCTTTGATGCCAGATCGATCTTCAGCGATTGCCCGGGACAGTTGGGCAGGAGCATAGCTGGAACGGTATTGAAAATTACTCTGTATCCATCCGGAATCAGTTTCTCGATGGGGACTGCATGATAATCCAATGCCAGAAGCATTGCCCGGTCGGCCGGTTTTCTTGCCGCTACCGTGACGTTTGCTCCCATGTTTTTCAGCAGAGCAGCCAGACACTTGCCGATCCGCCCCCAGCCGATCACCAAAACGGGACAATGCTGCAGGGTAATGGGAAGTTCTGTTAATGCCAGCCGAACGGCACATTGCGCGGTAATGGCTGCATTTTTTGCAAGGTAAACCGAATCCTGCAACAGATCTATGGTTGTATGCGTGGAAATCAATGCAGAGGGTAGATTCCCGCCGATAATTGTACAGTTATCTGGCGTTATTGCGTCTGCACTGGCGCCTATGATCCTGCCGTTGCTGTCGAAACTGGGGACAGGGAGGAGAATGTAGTGGGCATCGTCAGAAGAGGAGACGGATTGCCAACCGTACTCCTGCAGAAAGTTTTTCGCATAATTCAAAGCTTCGGTATGTCCATAGGAACAAAAATTGTATTGTTTCATGGGAAATCACCCTTTCATGACAGTTTATGCAGATGAACGGACAGTTGTGCTTGATTTTTTGCTGTGCATTTGTATAATAAATGTATGAGGTGAATGATATGCAAAGATTAGGTTTTATCCATGATATGATGGATGTAAAAGTTTTGATTCTGTTTGTGATGGCACGTTCCAATTATCCATTGACGGTACAGGAGATTTATGAGCTGTGCTATCAGGATGAATGCCTGAGTTATTTTGATGTTTGTACGGCGATTCCGGAGCTGGTGCAGTCTGGCCACGTTTGCACTGCAGAAAATGACCGCTATGAAATTACGGAAAAGGGCAGAAGTGATGGGGCACTGACGGAAGATTCCATTGCGTTTACCGTTAAGCAGCGGGCGGAAAACGCGGTTTCCCGGTTTAACCGCCAGCTTCGCCGCAGCAGTTTTGTGAAAACGCAGGTGGTACCCAGAGAAAGCGGGGACTTCTCAGTTGTTATGGCATTGGACGATGAGATGGGTAACTTGATGACGCTGGAATTGGTTGCCCCCAATCAGCGGCAGGCTGTTCGACTTGGGAAATTGTTTGAAGGAAAGTCAGAAGATATTTACAATATAATAATGGCAGAACTTTTGGACGATGAAGACACTTTGGTTGACTGAACCCCTTGTCTGAAATCGAAAATCGTGCTATAGTATAAGTACACCGAAAGATCGGTGATACGAAAGGAGCTGCCGCGTATGAAATTTCAGTTCAGTGAAAAGAAAGTTAAACTGCCCACCAATGTCCATGCTTATGCTGAGAAAAAAGTAATGAAGCTGGCACGCTACTTTGAGGAGGGCGCGGAAGCACTTGTTGTATTCTCTGTGGAGAAAAACCGCAACAATGTAGAACTGACAGTCCACGGTGCCGGTACATGGTTCAGAGCCCATGAAAGTACTTCCGATATGTTTGCATCCATTGATGCAGCGGTCGGTACCATCGAGGGTCAGATCAGAAAGAACAAGACCCGGCTTGCACGCCGGCTGCGTCAGGATGCTTTCAGCAGAACGGTGGAGGAGACTTCATTTGCGGTTGAGGAAGCGGAAGATGATTTGAGCATTGTCCGTATTAAGAGCTTCTATTTTAAGCCAATGACCCGGGAAGAGGCTGTGCTGCAAATGAACCTGCTGGAGCATAACTTCTTTGCGTTCCGCGATGTGGATAACGGTGGATCGTTTGCGGTCGTTTACAAGAGAAACGACGGTGGCTACGGTCTGATCGACGATGCTGAATAATATAAGAAAGCACAGCATGGAGGCCTCTTTTTGAGGCCTCCAAAATTTTTTGTTTTTTGGCAATTTTACTATTGACATTCTGTGGTCTATCTGCTAATATACACAAGCGCTTTGGGCAATCGCCTGGGGCGGGCACGGAAAGAAAAGAAATTTGAAGAGAAATGAAAAAAGTTCTTGACAAATGGGAAAAGCTGTGCTAAATTAAACAGGCTCACCGCGAGAGCGGGAAGCGTGTTCTGTACCTTGTAAATTGAATAACGCAAAGACGAACGAAAACACCTTGGACAATTAATGGATTGTTCAAATCGTTGAAGAAACGAATTAACAGCCAACGAAAATTCTTGAGTAAAATTTGCTAGACAGATTTTCTTAAAAAC